>CAIYNH010000767.1 GCA_903927495.1 uncultured beta proteobacterium | reverse complement strand
CTTTTTCTGTGCCAGGGTGTCCCACAAAAACTTAAAAACACCTCGCGGCATATCTGGATGGCGCACGATATTGTGCTGGGTACCCAGCAACTCATACTCGCTAAAACCCGAGAACTCAATAAAAACCCGGTTGCAATATGTGATACGGCCTTTAAGATCAGTTTTGGACACAATGAAATCATCTTCACGCATGACCCGTTCTTGCCCTGTCGGCTCGGTTTTGTGCTTCATGTGGTGACTTTCAAAATTGACATTCGATATAGATCTCAGAAGTTTTCGATTACCGGCAGCGTCAGGCCAATTGAACCCGCTCAGTGATGGCCACCATGTCGTCAATGTTGAGCGCCCGCTCGGGCTCCAGAATCACAATAAATTCGGAGCCAACTTTGCCCAGACCACGGATGTATTCGCGTGAAATAGTTGTGCCAAACTGAGGCGGAGGTTCAATTTGCGAGGGTGCAATGTCGATCACCTCGCTCACCGCGTCCACCATCAGGCCAAGTTCGACCTTGTCGCCCTCGGCGCCCACATCGAAAATAATGACACAGGTTTTTTTGCCAATCTGGGCGTTGGCACGACCAAAGCGCGACTGCAAGTCAATCACCGGCACTACGGCACCGCGCAAGTTGATGATGCCGCGTACAAACGCTGGCATCAAAGGAACGATCGTCATTGAGCCGTGTTGAATGATTTCCCGCACACTGCGAATGTCCATCGCAAACACCTCGTCTCCCAGGGTGAACGTGAGGTATTGCAAAGAATCTTCTTTGGCAGCCTTGCCCCCAGAAGGCACCGGGTCGGAAGCTGTTGTCAATGCATGGTGATGGGTCATGATGTCGGCTCAGTAGGGTTTGAAATTACCTGCGTCACCCCGGCGCACAGGGGCAGCAATCAATGGCGCACTGGTTCGAACAGAACCGGTCTGACGCGGCGGCTTGGCGTGACGGTCACGCGGCTGCGCAGCAGCGTGGCCGGTATTGAAAAAAGCAATGCTTTGCTGCAACTGCTCAGCTTGACCGGAGAGTTCTTCACTGGTGGCAGCCAACTCTTCCGAAGCACTGGCATTTTGTTGAGTAGCTTTACTGAGCTGACCCATCGCGCCGCCAATTTGGGTGACAGATTGACTTTGCTCACTCGAGGCGGCGGATATTTCCTGAACCAGTTCAGAGGTCTTTTGAATGCTGGGGACGATCTCATTGAGCAGTTTGCCGGCGCGCTCGGCCGTGGTGACGCTGTTGCCCGCCAACTCACCGATTTCCTTGGCTGCCTCCTGGCTGCGCTCAGCCAATTTGCGCACCTCGGCGGCGACCACTGCAAAACCTTTCCCGTGCTCGCCGGCGCGCGCCGCTTCTATGGCGGCATTCAAAGCCAGCAAGTTCGTCTGGTACGCAATGTCATCCACAATGCCAATCTTGGACGCTATTTGTTTCATAGCGGCAACTGTTTGACTGACGGCGCTTCCACCTTCAATGGCTTCTTTATTGGTCTTGGTCGCCATGCCATCGGTGATCTTGGCGTTGTCACTATTCTGATTGATGGAAGTTGACATCACATCTATTTGCGAGGTGGTTTCTTCGACGCTGGCGGCTTGCTGGCTGGCCGCCTGACTCAAGGACTGCGCGGTCGAACTGACCTGGTTGGCCGCACCAGTCAGGGCATCGGCGGCACCGCGAACTTCTTCGATAACCCGCGTCAAGTTGTCACTGGAAGCATTTACGCTTTCTTTGACTTTTCCAAACAATCCGTGGTACTCCCGCGTGATGCGTTGTGTCAGGTCGCCCTCGGCCACCGCAGAGAGCACCTGCGCTACGTCGCCCAAGCCACTTTCGCTGGTAGTCATCAACTGGTTCAAGCCGGTCGCAATGCTGGCGAAAAATCCGGTTTTACCGGCCAATGAGAGCCGACCGCTGAATTCACCCTGGGTGGCGGCCTTCACGATGGCATCAAGTTGCTTCTCAGAGGCTACTTCTTCCGTGCGATCAATCCAGTGCGTGACTCGCCCGATCCGACTGCCGGCTTGATCGATGATCGGCTTGGCCAGCAGGCGAATATGCCGACCTTCCATCTCAACATCAACGACTTCACCCGATTGCACAGCATGGTCAAATTTGACAGCCGCCTCCGTATCTCTGAACAGTCCACTGAGCTTTTTTCCGTAAAACTTGTCGGTATCAAAGCCAGGGCCACCAAATATCTTCAGCAATTCTTTGGCCGCCGGGGTCGCGTGGACAAACAGTGCGTGCTCATCAGACACCGTCACGCACTCAGGCAGGCTGTCAAGAGAGGTACGGATGCGCATGTTGAAGTTGGCTGCGACGGCGGACTCGCGCAATGATTGCTGCACCTTGTCCATGGCCTCGCTGATGCGGGCCTTCTGGCCTGGCAGGCGGTCCATCGACGCGTCAAGTTTGCCTTCGGTATATCCCGCCACAACATCAACAATTTTCATCGTCACAGCAATGTGCGACTGCACCATGCTGTTGGTCGATTGCGCCATCACGGCATACGCACCGGGCAAGCCTTGTGAGGCCATGCGAAAGTCAAGTTGACCTTTGTCATGCTGGACCGCCATTTCTTGTTGAGCAGCCTGGAATTGCCCCAACACCGATTGCATTTTGGCTAAGGATGTCATCAGTCGACCGGTTTCATCAGATCGATCCACCACAATTTCACCGTCAAGTTTGCCAGCGGCCACATCATCGGCAACTTGCAGAGCTTTGGAAATTGGCACGGTGATCGATCGGGTAATCAACCAGCCAAACAGCACGGCCAGCAGAACGGTTAAGGCACTGGAGCCAATCAACAGGTTGCGCGCTGTGTGGTACTCCTGAACTGAGGTTGCATACTCTTCTGCGTTGAGTTTTTCTTGAAAAGCAATGTTTTCTTCGATGGCATCAAGCCATAAGGTATTGGCTGGGCCAGCCTGTTTCATCAGCAGGTCCGTGGCTTCTGCCGTTTTGTTGGCCTTTCCCAGCTCCAGCACCTGGTTATTGATTTCCAGCGCTATAGCTCTGGCTCGTTCAATTTTTTCGCGGTTGACTTTACCGGTTTCACTGGCATGGAACTTCTGCAGCCGATCCCATTCTTTGACGTAGCTCTCGCGTGCCTTAAGGATTTTGTCAATCTCGTGGTCTTTGCCGGCCTTGTCAGGAATCAGCACCACAGATCGAACTACGCGTGAGACAACATGCACCGACTCAGCCAATTTATTGTTGATATGAATCTTGACACTGTTGTCGTTGATCACAGCTTCCAGGTTACCTTGAATGTCCGCAATATTTTTCAGCGCAACGATCGCCGTAACCACCGCCAGCAGCACAATCACACCAAAGGTGATGAAAAGGCGTTTACCAATGGTCCAATTACGAAAATTCATTTTTATCTCCTTGCAAGATACTTGACTCCAGCCGCGCCGACGCGATCAGTAGGGCCTGAAATTGCCAGAGCCGGCTCCACGTACAGGTGCCGCAATTATGGGCACACTGGCTCTGACTGCAGTACCATTGCGGCGCACAGGCGCAGGCAAGGTGTGCCGATCACGCACTTGCACCTTGCCATGGCCGGTGTTAAAAAAAGCAATGCTCTGCTGCAATTGCTCAGCCTGACCTGATAACTCTTCGCTGGTGGCGGCCAATTCTTCCGAAGCACTGGCATTTTGTTGAGTAGCTTTGCTGAGTTGCCCCATCGCGCCACCAATTTGGGTCACAGATTGACTTTGCTCACTCGATGCCGCAGCAATCTCTTGCACCAGTTCCGATGTCTTTTGGATGCTTGGCACAATTTCATCTAACAACTTGCCAGCACGCTCGGCAGTGGTGACGCTGTTGCCCGCCAGCTCACCGATTTCCTTGGCAGCTTCCTGACTGCGCTCGGCAAGCTTACGAACTTCCGCTGCAACCACGGCAAAGCCTTTGCCATGCTCGCCAGCGCGAGCCGCTTCAATTGCCGCATTCAACGCCAGCAGGTTGGTCTGGTACGCGATGTCATCCACGATACCAATCTTGGCCGCTATTTGTTTCATAGCGGTTACCGTTTGACTGACGGCGCCTCCACCCTCTATTGCCTCTTTATTGGTCTTGGTCGCCATGCCATCGGTGACCTTGGCGTTGTCGCTATTTTGATTAATGGAAGCTGACATGAGGCCGATGCTGGCCGACGTTTGCTCGACGCTGGCGGCTTGCTCACTGGCGGCCTGACTCAGGGATTGGGCAGTGGCGCTGACCTGATTGGCAGCACCTGTCAGGGCATCCGCAGCCGCCCGAACCTCTTCAATAACCCGAGTCAGATTTTCAGAAGATGCATTGACGCTGTCCTTGACCCTACCAAACAAGCCTTGGTAGTCGCGTGTTATGCGCTGGGTCAAGTCACCTTCAGCCACGGCAGAGAGCACTTGGGCCACATCGCCCAAACCTTGTTCGCTGGTTTGCATCAACTGATTCATTCCCGTTGAAACTTTGCCGAAGAATCCAGTCTTGTCATCCAAATTCAGACGCCCGCTGAAGTCGCCCTGACTGGCGGCATTAACGATGTCGTCAAGCTCCTGTTCCGAAGCAATTTCAGCAGTGCGGTCGATCCAATGCGTAATTCGTCCGATGGGAGTGCCATGGCTGTCGACCACCGGCCTGGCCAGCAAGCGCAACTTTCGACCCTGGATTTCCATGTCGACGGTTTCACCGGATCGTACCGCTTGGTCAAATTTGGTAGCGTCATCGGAATTTTTGAACAAGGTTGAAAGTTTGCTTCCGTAAAACCTGTCGGTATCGAAGCTGGGCCCACCAAACAACTTGAGAAGTTCTTTGGCTGGGGGCGTTGCGTGGACCAGCAGGGCTTGCGCATTCGACACAGTCACACACACCGGCAAGCTGTCCAGCGACAAACGGATACGCTCATTGAAAGTGGCCGCCTCGCCAGCGGCTTTCATGCTGCTTTGTACTTGGTCGATAGCTTCGGTGACGCGAGCTTTTTGACCAGGAAGGCGATCCATGACCACATCGAGTTGGCCGTGGGTGTAGGCACTGACAACTTCGACCACCTTCATCTTCACAGCAATGTGCGCCTGCACCAAATTATTGGTTGAATCGGCCATCTCAGCGTAAGCTCCTGGCAAACCATGGGTGGACATTTTGAAATCCAGCATGCCGGCATCGTGCTGCCGCGCGAGTTCAGATTGAGCCGACCGGAATTGCCCAAGTACCGCTTGCATTTTGGACAATGCGGCAAGCAATTGACCCGTTTCGTCGGTGCTGTTGACAGCAATTTCTCCGTCAAATTTTCCTGCTGCTACTTCATCAGCGACCGCTACCGCGCGCGCCAAAGGCCGAGTGATGCCACGCACCAAAGTCCAGCCAAACAGCACTGCGAACAACAAGCCGCCCAGCATAGCCGCCAGTGAAACATTGCGGGCAGTCTGGTAACGATCCAAGGCTGCGACATTCTGCCGCTGCGCCTCTTCCTGAATCTCCTTGATAAGTGCAGCTAAATGCGGTTTGGTGGCATCGTGCAGCGGGCTCATGTTTTCGGCAATGATGCGATGGGCCTCCTTGATGTCATTGGCACGCAAGGCGGCGACGGCAAGCTTTAGACCTTTTTGTACAAATTCGCGCCGCGTATCGGCAAAGAGCTTGGCATTTTTGCTCGCCTCGGCAGACTTCGGAACGGCCGAATATGCCTCCCACAGCTTGGTGATGTTGGCAATGTTGTCGTCAACTTCCTTGCTGTATTTGGCAATACGCTCGGGGGTAGGAATAAGCACCGTATTGGCAATCACCAATCGGTTTCGAATCATGAAGTAATTGATCTCGTCCAACTGGTGGGCCGGAATCAAATGATCGTTATAGACCGTCTGCATGGCTTCGTTGGCTTTGGATAAGGTGATCAGTCCAATTGAGCCAACCATCAGCAGCAAGGCCGCCAATACCCCTAACAACAAAG
The DNA here is from genome assembly GCA_903927495.1 of uncultured beta proteobacterium. Taxonomy (GTDB): domain Bacteria; phylum Pseudomonadota; class Gammaproteobacteria; order Burkholderiales; family Burkholderiaceae_C; genus Rhodoferax. The sequence goes on along the minus strand of CAIYNH010000767.1, from coordinate 6,029 downwards.
TTAGACGGGATCCAATTTTCATGTTCTTCAGATTCATACAAGTTCCTAAAATGTCCGCCAAAGTTCGAACCGACTAAGAAGCCAACTTGACCAGATCCGTGTGCTGTGCGGCAGTCACCAACTCGCCAAGTGAACCCACGTCAAGAATGAGTGCAACTTCACCGCTGCCCAAAATGCTGGAGCCTGAGATACCACGCAGAGTTTTGAACAATCGGCCCAGCGGTTTGATGACTGTTTGCTGCTGACCCAACAGCACCTCGACCTCGATGCCGTACTTGCCTCGTGGCGAATTCACCACCACCACACTGACCCTGCCCGGCAAGTTCGAATCGATGCCATAGAGCGAACGCAGACGCACCACCGGTAAGGCGGCACCGCGCAGTTCCAGGCAATGGCGTCCGGCTTTGTCAACTTTGACGTGTTGTCCACCGGATTCAATCACCTCCACCACCGATTCCAGGGGTAGCACAAACTTGGCAGCTCCCACGCCCACCAAAAAGCCATCGATGATGGCCAAGGTCAGGGGTAAGCGAATATCTACCTGCAAACCCCGCCCCGGACGGCTGTTGAGCTTGAGGTTGCCACGCAGTGCCTCAATGTTGCGCCGCACCACGTCCATGCCAACACCACGCCCTGACAGGTTGGTCACTTGCTCTGCTGTGGAGAAGCCCGGCTCAAAAATCATCATGTTGATGACATCATCATTGGGCACTACGCCTTGTTCGATCAAACCTCGATTCCAGGCACGCTGCAGCACGCGCTCACGATTGATGCCACGGCCATCGTCTTCAATTCGGATCAAAATGGCTCCGGTTTCGTGCTTGGCACTCAGAGTTAATTTGCCAGCCTGCGGTTTACCAGCAGCCAGTCGCTCTTGCGGTGGCTCCAAGCCGTGATCAAGTGAATTGCGAACCAGATGCATGAGCGGGTCGGCAATTTTTTCGACCATCGATTTGTCAAGTTCAGCCTCGCCACCGACAATCTCGAAATTGACTTCTTTACCCAAGCTCGACGCGGTATCGCGCACCACACGGCGAAAGCGACTGAAGGTTTCGCCCACAGGCACCATGCGCAGGCCCAACGTGCCGTTGCGAATTTCCTCAATCAGACTGTTCATGTGCAGATTGGCTTCGATCAGCGCCACGTTGCGGGTTTCGCGGGCCAGTAGATTGGCACCGGCACCGGCAATGACCAGTTCGCCGAGCAGGTTAATGACAGCATCCAGCCGGTCAGCCTGCACCCGGATATAGCGGTTTTCTTCACCACCACTGCTTTCACGGGTTTTTTGTTGCTTGCTTAAGGCCGCCTCAACCACCTCCGGGGCAACTCCAGCCTTAGTCTCCAGTAAATTGCCAATTTTGGTCTTTTGACCAGGTGCGACAAGCGTAGAGCGCTCCTGATTAGAGAGCACTTCAGTGAGCTTATCTTGGGTTACCGCACCCACCGACACAAGCATGTCCCCCAAGCGCGGGGTAACCGGCATGTTTTCAATGGCGCGCACCAGCTTTTGATCTGCACTCTCGGGCGCTTTAACATCCAACTCGCAGTCGTCAGCCACAAAGCTGAATGCACCCTCAACCTCATCACGGCTGGCCTTGGTCTCGAGCTCCATGGCAAAACTCAGGTAACAAGTCTCAGGATTGAGGTTGACCAACGCCGGCACGGCTTCCACGCCGCACACCATGGATTTCACGGTACCCAAACTTTTGAGGTATTTGGCAATTGACAACGGATCCATGCCGTTGCGAAAAGTTTCTGAACCAAAGCGAGCCGAGATCGCCCAAGTGGTCATAACGACACTGCCGGCAGTCACATTCGCCACGGCAGTTGCCGAAACTGCGGCTTGTGCTGCTGTTGCAGCGCCCTCGGTGTAGGCGCGCAGTTGAATCACCAGATCAGCGCGCTGGTCTTTTTGCTCAGGTGTATCGGCTGACTCGTCACTGGCGGCATCCACCAAAAATTTGATCTGGTCATTGCACTGCAGCAGCAAGGTGCTCAACTCGGGGCTCAGACTGAGCTTGCCTTCACGCATCTGGTCCAGCAGAGTTTCGACGTGGTGAGTGAACTCCACCACTTTACTCAGGCCAAAAATCCCGGCCGAGCCTTTCACGGTGTGCGCACAGCGAAACAACGAATCCAGCAGTTCTCGGTCGTGCGGGTTCTCTTCGAGTTCCAGCAACAGCGTCTCGATCGCCTCGGTTTGCTCGCCAGCCTCGCTGATAAAAGCGGGCATGGCCGCGGCGATGAAGTCCTGGTCGGCATCAGATGCTTTACTCATGGCGGCTCCCTTTCAAGAATGGGCGACTTGCTGATCCAACCAGGCGCTCAAGCCCAGCGTTTTGCAGGCTTCCAGCAAGGCAGTGCTGGGGTTTATGAGTTGCCAATGGTGATCAATATGCGACAGGGAGGCGAGCAACTGGAGCCCGGAGCCATCAATCTCGGACACCTTGGCTGCTGATATACACAGCAACTTGGACGATTTGGTGCTCTGTTCAGTCAACCAGGCGAGCATCGCGTCGCGCGTTTCAACGGCACTGTAAATGGTCATTTCTTCGGGGAGTTCAAATGGCTTACTCATGACAAGCTCCTGATGCAAAACAATAAAACCAAGCTCGTGCGTTACTTGGCGCCATTCCGGCGAAAGCAGAAATATCGGACAAGGGCAGACTTATGGCAAGCAAAGTTTTGAGACCGCATTGAGCAAGGATGCAGGCGAGAAAGGCTTAACCATCCAGGCCTTGGCACCTGCCGCTTTGCCTTCTTCCTTTTTGGCTTCCTGACTCTCGGTCGTGAGCATCAAAATCGGCAAAAAACGATAGTTTGGCAAGGCTTTTGCGGCCCTGACAAACTCAATACCGTTCATGCGCGGCATATTTACATCGCATACTGCCATGTTGATCTTGCGGCCGTCGAGCAGTGCCAATGCAGCCAGACCATCACCCGCCTGCAGCACGTCATAGCCGGCCCCTTGCAGCGCCATGGACACCACCTGGCGCAAGCTGGCCGAATCATCAATTACCAATATTGTTTGTGCCATATCAGATCACCTTATCAAAAAAAAGTTGTGTCTTCATCATCAACCACCTCGTCTAACCGACCCACCGAGTCCGAGTGTTGCAGATGCTGCTCCGTCATTACATATTGGGATTCCAGCCGTTGCAGCCAGGCATCCTGTGCCAACGCATCAATATTGGGATCCGGTGCCACCATCGCAGCACGCAAGCGCTCGATATCTTCATGCAGCAAGGTCATCATCTGGCTGATGCGATCCTGGTACTGAAACCCCCGGTACATGCGCTCGACCTGCTGGCTAACCATTTGGGTCTCGTGTTCAAACGGTTTGGAGATTTGCTCGAGCGCATCGACGGCCTTATGGATCATCAAAATTACGCGCTGCACGGCGGCGGTAGCCGGCCCGTCCAGGCTCGCCAACACCGGCTGCAGCACCTGCTCACATGCCTGTGCCAGTTGGGTAATGCCGTCTTGCCCCTGATCCAGCGCGGTGGAGATCTGTTTGGATTGGCGGGAGGCCATATCCAGATGCGGCCCTATTTCAGCAAAGGCCGACAACATTTCGGTCACCGCAGTTTCAGACTGGCTGCGGGAACTGGAGAGTTGCCGAGCCCAAACCGGCAAAACCTGTGCACACAGCACCACTAGGGCATGCTCGATACCGGGCGCCACTGGGGAAAATGTCTCGGCCGGCAAGCCGGCGGTATCAGGTAAGGTGGATCGGGTCATGAAAATGTCCGGTTCAAATAGAAAGGCATCAACAGGGCTACACCCTACGAATTAAGCCACTCAACATTCAAATAGCAGCCGCATCCCAGCAAGCGATCCCCATCAAGGGGAACCACGAACGAGGACTTTCCCTGAACTTGTCCGGTAACCGGGTTGGTAATGGAGTAATTGACCCAGCCCCCCTTTTCCTGATCACACACCTCCCAGGCATCAGCGACCAAAGCCTCTGCATCAAGACCGGCAATATCGCGCAAATCAGTACCATCTTTTTCCGGAATGGCCCCGTGCAGCACGTAGTAGCCGGCACGATCAAAAATAAATATGTACATATCCCGATCAATGAATGGGCCTTGCGGGTCATGAAAATCCGCCTTGGCCCGCTCCAGACCCTCCGTGCGAATATGCACCATGGCATCAAACACCAGTTGCCGTGCCTGATCGGCTGTGCCCTGGCGCAAACGCACATCACCTACCGATATTTCAAGGGTGGAGGCCTGGGAGATCAAACGATCAGAGTTGAAACTGGCACGATTGACCAGTTCGGTATTTTCCTGAGTCAGCACATCAAGATCACCCACGGCATGCACCACCTCTTCGAGCGCGGCACTTTGAGCGGCACTGCCTTCGGCCATGACGTTGACGTTCATGGCAATTTCGCCAATGCCGGAAATCAGACTTTCCATCATCTCATTGATGCTGCGTATGCCCGCCACGGTTTCACCCACCCGCGAAGACGATTCAGCGATCAAGCCCCGGATTTCACCGGCGGCGGACTGACTGCGTTTGGCAAGATTACGAACTTCGGAAGCAACCACCGCAAAACCACGACCCTGTTCACCAGCCCGGGCCGCTTCTACGGCGGCATTCAGCGCCAGCAAATTGGTCTGGAAGGCAATACCGTCAATCACGCCGATGATTTCTGACATACGTCTGGAGGTAATCTCCAGCGGGCCCATGCACTGCATGGCGCTGTGCATCATTTTGCCAGCCGTATCCGCCTCATTGTGCAGACTGGAGGTCATCATGCTGACCTCTTGCGCTGCCGAGGCGTTGCGCGCCACTGTTTCGCTCACAGTCTTGACGTGCATCGAGGTTTGTTGCAAATGATCGCCTTGCGCCGCCGCCCGCTCTGACAGCGACCGGGTGTCATCCACCAGCTTTTTACCGGTATCGCCCAGCAACACGGCGGCCGTGCGGATGTTGGCGACGATACTCGACATATTCAGGATCATGCCCTCCAGGTGACGTCCAAAGTTGCCAAGGGTGTTAACACCGGGGCCTGCCTGGTTGGTCAAATCACCTCTGGATGCGGCCAGCATGGCGGCTTCCGTTCGATCCCGCTCACCCCGTGTGATCTGGAAAAAACTCATGACCAAATAGACCCACAGCAGCAGCGCACCGAGAACCATCGACACAATCAGAAATCCGTCCCCGGAACTGGGCACATTACCCCTTAACACATGCATCCATAAAACACCCAGCAATGCCAACAGCAACGGAATCGGTAGCACCCAAAACCTCATTCGACCCGTTAAGGGCTTCAACAACGCGACGCCCGGGATAAACAATTTCATAGTGGTGCCTGTGCTTATCTTGGAACTAAACGATCAATAAACTGTTGCTATTCCAGGCTATTTCAAGGCAAGCTCGATTTTGGTCTGCAAATTTTCCATGCGCGGAGGTTTGACGATGTAGCCATAGGTACCCAAAGGCATGGCCTCCTCCAACGTCCCGGTGCTGGCATCGGCACTCATGAAAATAATTTTCATGTTTTTGACCACAGGATTGGCGTGAGCTCGCAACTGTCGGACAAACTCCAGACCGTCCATGGGCTGCATGTGGATGTCGGTTAACACCAGGTCTGGCCGAAAAACCACCATGGCGCGCAAGGCACTTATGCCATCAGATGCGGTTTCAATCGACTGAATTCCCATCCGGCGCAAGGTATTGACCACAAAGGTCCGCATTACTTCGTCATCTTCAACCACCAGAATTCGAGCAAGTGTAATTTTCATAATTATTTATTGGTTAAAGCGCTTAAGCCTGAACCTGGATTTTTGCACCATTTGTCAGTAAGTTAAATATCTAGCTTAGCAGGAATTATTGACTACCCACGGGCTTACATCAATTTTGCGCGAGGAAAGTCTGAATTTCCATGAGCAATCCTTGCAGCCGGGGTGCCAGTTCGGCATACAGCGGAAAAACGATCGAGGCAGGTTCGGTTTTGCTGATCTTTTCAACCTTCGTCACATGCTCAACCAAAGCATCGGTGGCAAAAATCGGCACAT
>CAIYNH010000766.1 GCA_903927495.1 uncultured beta proteobacterium | reverse complement strand
GGCAAGTCAACCCCGCCATACGCGCAAGTCGGGCTAGAAAATCAACGAGCAATCGCATAGTACCTTCATAAGAAACAAGTCCGTTTATTATCGCCGTGCGGCCACTCTCGCCGCCCTCATCCCAGCTTGATCGTGTCCCCGGAAAAACCAGCCTGCACAGGAGCTGTAAGCGCCTGCTTGAGTGCTCTGCCATACGCAATACGGGCGGTCTGCATTGCTGCGGTCTGAGCCGCCAGGCGGCCTAACTCGGCTTCGACAAATTGCAGACTTTGCAGCTGTCCTTTGGCCTCAGCAGAGAGCTTGTCAAGGTCGTATTCCTGACCGTCAATGTTGATCATCGGCATATTTGCTTCCTTGAATTGAAAAACCCCACTGCCTTGCGGGCAGCGGGGCTTGAGAGGTTTTCACCTGCACCCCATGCCGAAGCTTGGGGTGGTTTTTGGACCAAATTAGACGATCGTCAGCGCGTGACCACCAGTCGCCAGCGTGCTGCTGCTCAGATCAATCAGGCCAGTCAACTTAACAATGATGTCTGTACCAGCCGTGTAGGTAACAGCAGCGTTCACGTCTTCAACGATGTACGTGTCACCACCAAATTGGAACCAAGACACCACACCAGCGCCTTTGCTGGCTGCACTGTCAAGGAACGTCTGGTAATCGATAACACCACTGGTCAGGGCTGCACTCATCTTGCCACCGACAACACCGGCGAAAGCTGTCAAGGCGCCGTTGTTGATGATATCGCCTGCAGCGATGTCAGTGATGGTAGTGAAAACAGCACTTGATGCGTTCGCAACTGTGAGCGCCAGAGTGTCGGCACCTGCGCCCAAGGTAACGACGTTAGAACCACTGCCGACCGTGATCACATCGGCGCCAGCGCCAGCAGAGATAGTATTGTTGCCGCTTCCAACCAGAATCGTGTCTACGCCAGCACCGCCAGTGATCACCATGTTGCCATTGCCGTTGGTTCCACCATTGACTGCATTTGCGCCGTCGCCCAAGTTAATCACATGCGCCTTGGTCGTAGCAGACGCGAAGTTGATTGTGTCCGCGCCAGTGCCGCCCGTGTAGGTAACGACAGCAGCGGCAGCAGAATAATCAACCACGTTAGTGCCTGCAGCGCCACCCTTGACAGCAGCAGCTGCAGCCAATGCACCTGAAGTCCATGTCAAGCCACCGAATGCGCCAGTGGCGGTCAAGCCAGATGCATCAAGCGACGTCAACGTGGTTTGCGTCGTACCACCGATCAGGCTCACACCCATATTGCCGGAGACTGTCACAGTTGCTGCAGCAGCAGCGGTGATGGGAGTAACGATAACGGCTGTTTGAGCAGTCGTGTTGCCATCGGTTGTGGTGATCGTGATGCTCTCAACATTGGCCACGGTTACTGCGCCAGTGTTGGTAAAGCCGTCATTTGCCGAAAACGCCAAGTTCACGTTATCCGCAAGACCGGCATCAGTCGCCAATGCGATCGAGATTGCCGATGTGCTTGCGCCGCGCTCGGTCAAGGTGAAGTTGGCAGCGGCATTGGTTACTGCCCACGCGCCAACCGTCGCACCAAGGATAGACACATTGTTCATGCCATCACCATAAGCCATGTTGACACCTGCCGCACCTGCTGTGACGTCGGACAACTTCAACACTTCTAGGTTCGAAACGGAATTGGCGAACGTTGCATCGGTAGTGGCGGTAACAGCCTGTGCCGACGTCATCTGAACAGTATCTGTTCCATCACCACCGTCGACTGAGCCACCGGTCGCGACTGGGCCACCATACGTGATTGCGTCGTTACCAGCACCCGTAGCAATCGCCTTGGTACTAGCGGTTGTCGTCGTGATAGTGTCCACGCCTGCGCCACCGGTGTACTTTTGCCCAACTGCCAAAGCAGTACCCAGGGTTACGTCACCCGTGCTGGTGGAGGTAATTACAGCAGTTGACTTGAATGTGTCAGCCGTCAAGACCAAAGCCTTATCACCGCTGATATTGACAGTAGCAGCATTTGCCGCAGTCAAGCTACCCAGCGTGTTGGTGGAGGTGTTGGAGCTGATATTGACAGTAGTCGGAACAGCACCCAGAGCCACTGCGCCAGTCACTGTTGCGCCGTTCAAGGTCAGCGTGTCTGTCGTTGCGGTTGCGGTTGTCAGCGCGCCGTTGGTTTGCGTGAAACTTGTGCCCGTACCAGCCAAGGTAACCGATGACAGCGCGCCAGAATTGGCCGTTGCAGCACCGAAATTATTCAGACTGACAGAGGTGATAGCTCCAGCAGCCGTCAACGAGGCTGCATTCACGTCGGTGATTGTGACGGCACCGACAGTAACGCCGCCAGTTCCGCTGTTACCTGCGGTGGTAACCGCAGTTGGATCCGTACCGCCACCGGTAGCAGTTCCTACGACGATATTCGTCACATTGGCGTTTGCTGTGGTGCTTGTGAATACGTTCGTTGCACCGGCAGCAGCAGCAACGGTCCACAATGTCGGGGCAGTTGTGATGGTAGTACCCGCCACCACACCACCACCAGCAACGGCTGCCACGTTCGCGGCCGTTTCAGCGCCAGTCGAAGTAATTGTCATACCGCCAATGGTCTGCGTACCTGCGGCAGTCATCGCCTGCCATGTAACAACAGCGGACTCGGTAACGTTAGCAACAGCTGCAATCGTTGCCGACTGGTTAACCGTCACAGAAGTCGTGTTTGCCGTACCGGTAACGGTAACGTCACCTTCGGTCACAACGGTGCTGCCCAAAAGGACGGAGTTAGTTGCAGTGGTCGTCGAAGTCACGGTTGTACCGCCAGTGATGGCGATTGCACCGCCGGTCACAGCGCCAGCGCCAGAAATTGTCTTGGCAACGGTCACAGCGCCAGTCGGAGCGGCTGTATTGCCAACTGTGATCGTACCCGTTGTAGCGCCAGTCGCGGTCACATTGACCGATGTACCGCCATTAACGGAAATAGCCGTTCCTGCCATTGAGGATTCTGTAGCACTGACTGCACCAACCGAACCGGACAGTGTAACGTTGCCGCCCTTGCTCACGGTTGTTTGCGACAAACCACCAGCGACGGCCATTGTGCCGCCGCCAAATGTATTGCTGGCAGTAACAGCAGCAGCAGCGCCAGCGGTGACGCCGACATTGCCAGCGGTCGAATTGGTCACAGTCAGGGCTGTTGTTCCCCAAGTGGACACGTCGGTCGTGATGCCAGCGAGACCGCTCAACTGAACCACGTCCATGCCGGTCACGGTCAAGCCCAAAGCCGTCGTGTCGAGCGCGGCGGTCGAATAAACCGTCAGCGTGTCGGTGCCGAGGCCGCCCGTCAGCGAGTCAAATGCAGACAGGGTTCCCGCAGTAGTGGCGGTAAACGTGTCGTTCTTGGCAGTACCGACAAAGGTATCCGCACTAGCAGTCAGCGGGAAAGTAGAACCAATGGTCGCATCAGGCAGAGCGGCTACGCCGGGTGCGGTATTGGCAGTGTTGCTGGCATAAGTGAAGTTGGCCAAAGCCTGATTGTTGTAGGTAGTGGCAGCAGCGCCGTAGGTGGCGTCTGTTTCCAGATTGGCAAACAGGTTGGTTGCGTTCAGGATGACTTGGCCACGCAGGGTGGGGTACGCAGCAAATGCTTGTGTCAGAGCCGCCAACAAAACGGAGTATTCGGTTGCGCCAGCTGCATTCACGGCGGTAACGGTCGTTGCAGTGACACCCAAATTATTCAAAACCCGAAGAGCCAGAGCTGCGTCAGTATCGGCCGGGCTGTTGAAGTTTCCTGCCAGTGTCTTGGCGAAGGCCGCTTGGCCGTTAGCGGCAATGTCGGCAATATAGCTGTTGTATAGCGCGTAGCTGGGTGCCTGGCCATACAAGGCTTGGTACATGTGCGTGGCTACTGCTGCGTTGCCAATAAGTGAATTTGCCATTTGGTCTTCCTTAAAAAATTAAAAAACGCTTAAACCAGTTGCGAATTGGTACCCGCCAGCTTGCCGACTCTCCGTGAGATTGCAAGCCACCGAGCCCACCCCTTACAAGTTTGCCCAATAATTATTACACGACTTGCTATTTCTACAAGCGTGCAAGTTGTTTTATTGCCAACTTAGCCGCTACTGTAGGGCCTGTACCACTCTGATACAAGTGATGGGCATCACACGTTTTGCTGTTTTGTCGGGAAGAGGTGGGGCGGCGCCGGGATTTGTTGCGCAGGAGCAACAGGGGCATGGATTGCTTCGCTTCGCTCGCAATGACAGAAAGGGCGCAATGACAGCCTTTCTTCGTCACTGCGAGGGCGCAGCCCGCGGCAGTCCATGCGTTGATTGATTGCCATGGAGAAGTGACTACACTTCGGATCTATG
>CAIYNH010000765.1 GCA_903927495.1 uncultured beta proteobacterium | reverse complement strand
GGTAACTGGAGTTACCAACACCTTTAGCATCGGTAGCTCCAGCAATATCGTGATAGGCAATGTCGTCCAAAATGCACTAGCGCGTCTTGGTAACGTTAGCAGCTTGACCAATAAAACTTATAAAGTTAGTTTGGTTATTGCCAATTCACCGCTGCGCCAGGCCGACGGAACAGTATTTACTACTTCCAATGTCACCGTGCCAGGTTCGCTGGTCAACGGCAGTGCTGCCGTGTCGGTGACCGGTCCAAGCCTGACCGGCTTTATCAAACTCGTGGATGCGGCCAACCCAACTGCCACCACCTCGACAACGGCGACAACCTCTACCACAACATCGGCACCGACGACGACAACATCAACCGTAGCTACCACCACCACCACCACCGTCTCTACAGTTGACAACGCCCTGTACCTGACCAGTGACTCGATCAGCTACTTTAATGGCACCAGTGATACCGCCTATACCGTGAGCCAATTCCAGAGCGGTGCTGGTATCACGGTGAACTGGCCTGTTGACAATACCGCGGCGCTGAAGTTCTCGCTAACCAAAGGTGCCAATTTCGTTCAACCAACGCAGCCAGTGAAAGCTGCCCTTGAAATTACCGATGCCAACAATGCCAACGGAGCGCGCGCCGTAGCCTATATAGACGGCGTTAATGTCAACCAGAGCGGTACCAACGTCACCCTGTCGGTGCCAAGCAACGCCAACGGTCGGGTTTACTTTAAAACCAGCACGGGTGACGAAGCACGTTGCGCCTGGTCAAGCTGTGGCATAGGTGCGGCCAGTACCACATTGAATACCTCAGGCAGCGTCGTCAGCAGTTTGACACTGGGTCAGGTCATTAATGACGCGGTCAAATACATCAGCGGTGGCAATCCGGTCAGCGGCAAATATGCTGTCAAGCTGCTTGTCTCGGGTTTGTCAATGCGCCTGACCAGCGCGACGACATTCAACGCGGTTTCGATCGCCTTTCCGAATGGCAGTCTTGCGCCGATAGTGACCACCGGTTTGGGTCTTGAAGGTTTTATCTCTGTGGTGAATGCCAGTAAACCGGTACCGACCACAACCACGACCACAACAACAACGTCCACAGCCCCGACAACCAGCACAACGGCAAGCACCACCACGACCACGGTCTCTCTACCTGCCACCTCGCTGTACCTGGCCAATGACTCAATCACCTACTTTAACGGTAGCAGTGATTCGGCCTACAGCGTGGCTCAATTCGGGACCGGTTCCGGTATCACGGTGAACTGGCCTGTAGCCTATTCTGCCGCACTCAAGTTTTCGCTGGCGACTGGGGCCAGCTTTGCAGCGCCGATACAACCGGTCAACGCTGCTTTCCAGATTGTTGATGCCAATAACAGCAACGGTGCCAAGGTGAGTGCCTACATTAACGGTGTCAACGTTAGCCAGAACTCCGGCAACATCACACTGTCCGTGCCCGGCAGCGCCGTTGGACGGGTATATTTCAAATCCGCCAATGGCACGGAGGTTCGCTGCGCTTGGTCAAGCTGTGGCGCGGGAACAGCCAGTAAAACTTTCAGTACAAGCTCGGTCAATACATTGGATCTGGGAAAACTTGTCAACGATGCCGTCAGCTACATCAGCGGCGGCAATCCGATGAGTGGCAAATATGCCGTCACACTGGTCGTTTCGGGTCTGCCAATCAGCTTGAGCAGTGGCTCGCTGACCACCTACTCGATCAGCTTCCCTAACGGTAGTCTCTTCCCCACCATGACAACAGGCCCAGGTGTGACGGGATTCATTACCATGGTGAATGCCAATAACCAAGTGGTAACTACCAGCACGACAGCGGCCACGACGACAACAACCTCTAGCGTGACAACCACTACATCGCCATTCAACTACCTGACCTTTGCCAATGACAGCCTGGGTTTTGACAATGGAACTGGTGCCACCAGCTACACCCTGGCTCAGTTCCAAAGCTCGCCTGGTATCGCCGTCAAGTGGCCCATGGCCAGCACTGCGGCAGTTGCTTTCACACTGACCGACGCGGGTGCGTTCAATGTCGGCAGCGGACAAAGCTTCACTGCCGCCATGGAGATTTCGGACACCGCTTTGGGGGGTAATGCGCTGTTAAAGGCCTATATTGACAGCGTCAAGATCACCAAGAACGGAACGGCCGTGACGCTGACGGTGCCTTCCACCGCCTTCGCACGGGTTTACGCCCGTAGCGCTGACGGCTCGGAAGCGCTCAGTGGTTTTTCCGATCTAGTGGCCGGTGTCACCAATACCTTTACCACAGGCAACGCTGGCAGTGTGGTACTGGGTAACGTCGTCAACAACGCCATGACCCGCTTGGGCAATGTCACAGGGCTGACGGGAAAAACCTATAAAGTCACATTGGTGCTGCCGAATTCGCCGCTGCGTTTGAGCAACGGAACGCCATTTACCAACGCTACTGTGACGGTGCCAGTGGCCCTATCCAGCGGCGCAGTCTCGGTGACGGGCCCGAGCTTGACAGGTTATATTAACTTGGTGCCTTAGATTCATTGCACGATGACAACCCCCTGTCCAATTTCCTGATCCGCGCTAAGCAAATGCGACAAAAATCGGAATCAGGCGTGGCACTTGTGGAAGCGGCATCTTGCCGCTTTCCCCAGCGTCTGCGGCTGGAAGCCACAGCTACAAGACGCGATCAGTGCCATTCGGAATTCCTT
>CAIYNH010000764.1 GCA_903927495.1 uncultured beta proteobacterium | reverse complement strand
GCTGATCCAGCGCGGGCTTACCGAAAGCTTGGCCGGCCGCTTTGAGGTGCTGCATTTGCAGCACTGGTCGGCCCTGGAAATGCACCAGGCCTTCGGTTGGTCAGTCGAGCAAAGCATCTTCCATGGCGGCTACCCCGGTGCCGCAGGGCTGATTGGCGACCATGAACGCTGGGTCAGGTATGTGCGCGACGCGCTGATCGAAACCACGCTTTCCCGCGACGTGCTCCTGCTCTCCCGCGTCGACAAACCCGCGCTCATGCGGCGGCTGTTCGAACTGGGCTGCCGTTATTCGGGCCAGGTGCTTTCCTACACCAAGATGATCGGCCAGCTCCAGGATGCCGGCAATACCACCACGCTGGCGCACTATCTCGACCTGCTCTCGGCTGCCGGCATGCTCACCGGTATACCCAAGTACGCGGGCGAAACCGTACGCAGTCGCGGTTCCAGCCCAAAACTGCAAGTGCTGGACACGGCGTTGCTCTCGGCGCTGGCCGCTTACACCTTCGAAGAGGCCCAGGCCGACCGTGATTACTGGGGGCGCTTGGTCGAATCCGCGGTTGGTGCCCACCTGGCCAATGCCGCCGCAAGCGGCCAGTGCGAACTCTTCTACTGGCGAGAACGCAATCAGGAAGTCGACTTTGTGGTGCGCATTGACCACAAAGTCACCGCCATCGAAGTCAAAAGCGGACGCTCTGCGAGCGCACTGCCCGGCATGCAGGCATTCAACGCCGCCTTCAAGCCCGACCGGATGTTGCTCGTCGGCGGCAACGGCATCCCGCTGGAAGAGTTTCTATTCACTTCGGTTACCCAATGGGTGGCCACGTCCCGGGTGCGTGCGCAATGACGCCACCCTGCTGGGCTATGCACCCACTCAGCGCATCGGCGAGGGGTTGGAACTGGCAATGCCCTGGTACCTCAAGCAAGCGAGATAGCGGATTTTTCAGTCTTGACTCGCAACGCATATGTATTTACAACAGATATACGCCGATCCACCATCTGCGTATATTTGTTTGCATACGTTCAAGGAGAATCTCATGCGCGAGGCAGCCATTAATCTGCGTGCCCTGCCGGAGCAACGAAACTTGATCGGCCAAGCGGCAAATTTGTTGGGCAAGATCAGTCAGTACTAGCCATTTTGGTTCACGCAATTCATGATCGCGCCAGGCAGTTCTATGAGCACTATGGCTTCAAGGTGTCGCCGGCGCATCCCATGACACTGATGTTGCGTCTGAATGATCTACAATCACCGCATCACAACATCTGATGCGATTATGCGAACTACCCTTGACATTGAAGATGACATAATGGCCGCCGCCAAGGAAATGGCGCGCCATGAGCGCACCAGTGCCGGACAGGTAATTTCACGCCTTGCCAGGCTCGCGCTCACCGTGCGGGCAGATCAGAAAAGTACACCGTCTGTGGCGGGTTTTAGACCCTTGCCGGCGCGTGGTCTGCTGGTGAGCAACGCACAAGTCAACGCCCTGCGAGACGCCGAGGGGGTTTGATGGTCGCGCTACTTGATGTCAACGTGCTGATTGCTCTGCTTGATGCGGGGCACATGCATCACGGCCTTGCAACACAGTGGCTGGTTGAGCACCTGAGTGACGGTTGGGCGTCCTGCCCGTTGACACAGAATGGATGCATACGCATCTTGTCGCAAACCGCTTATCCCAACCGTGCGCCAGCGTCCGAAGTCGCCAGTCGATTGGCTGAGGCCACCGCCCACCCGGCACACCAGTTTTGGGCGGATGCCGTCAGCTTGTTAACACCCGGTTTCATCCATTGGCCCCAATTGCTGACGGGGCGCCATATTACCGATGCCTATTTGTTGGCGCTCGCAGTTAAAAACGGCGGCTGTTTCGTGACATTGGACAAAGGCGTTCCGCTTTCCGCAGTCACTGGCGCCCAGGCCCGGCATCTGGTTGTGCTTGGTGCAGCGGCTTAAACCCTGGCAAACCGCCACGCAGTGGGGCTTCAATCAATTGCCAGTTTGTCGGATTTCTCTGCTACCATCCGTTCAATCTTTGAACACGTGGGTCGCCAAGACCTGTGCGCGCCTGCCGACGGTGTGATACGGCATGGCGGTAGCGTGTCAAAACCGCTTAAATGTCAGACAAAAACTCCCTCCACGAAGATACCCATTTGAAAGTGCTGCGCCTGCTTGAGGCCACGCCGCAGATAAATCAGCGCGAACTGGCCCAGGCTCTAGGCGTGAGTTTGGGTAAGACCAATTTCTGCCTGAAGGCGCTACTCGACAAAGGGTTGCTGAAGATGCAGAACTTTCAGAACAACAAGCAAAAGCTCGCCTACGCTTACCTGCTAACGCCCAAAGGCATCGCCGAGAAAGCAGCGCTGACCAACCGGTTTCTCAAGCGGAAGATGGAAGAATATGAGTCGCTCAAAGCAGAGATTGAAACACTCAAGATCGAGGCTGCAACGAACGGCAGCCTAACATGACCACCAAAAAAATCGCTCTCATCACCGGCATTACCGGTCAGGATGGCTCCTATCTGGCAGAACTGCTGCTGAAAAAGGGCTACCTCGTGCACGGCATCAAGCGCCGCGCCAGTTCCTTCAACACCCAGCGTGTCGACCACATCTATCAGGACCCGCACATAGAAAACGCCAACTTCCGGCTGCACTACGGCGACCTGACCGACACCAGCAACCTGGTGCGCATCATCCAGGAAACCCAGCCCGACGAGATCTACAACCTGGGTGCCCAGTCGCACGTTGCGGTGAGCTTTGAGAGCCCCGAGTACACCGCTGATG
>CAIYNH010000763.1 GCA_903927495.1 uncultured beta proteobacterium | reverse complement strand
CGCACCGTGCAGTCGCCCGGGATGGTGTTGCACAAAGCGGAATCGCTGATGCCAACTTTCTTTTGTGTGAGCCGATAATCCTTTAAAAACTCTGCTGCTATTTGGTCAGCGTTCATATGCCCAACTCGCATATAGCTCAAAGCGCCTACGTAGGCAAAGTATTCAACACCAAGCTTCCTCAGTGAGGAGCTGCTCTGTGCATGGCGCAAATCACGCAGGCACTGGGCATAGGCGTTGGAGTCACGATACATATGTTTGTAGCACTGCTCTTTGGCGGTTGCAGCAGCATTCGCAATGGTTTGTTCGCGAGTGTTCTGATTGGCCCAGGAGCTAGATGCTTGGCTCAGCAAGGTGGCTGCTAGCAGCGAAGTGGCGGCGGGTTTGGAAATGTTGATGCGCATGGACTTCTGGATGGAAAGACCCTCCCGCAGGGGGAGGGCTTGCCGTGCAATGTGCTGTCAGTTCAAGCGCGTCACCCGGGCCGCCGGTGGGCTCACTGGCGAGTTGGCCTTGAAATAGGCGATAAAGGCATCCAGGTCCAGCATCTTGGTGTCGGTAATGTTGGTTCCGGTGGCCATCACCTTGAAGTTGTCGCCACCACTAGCCAGAAAACTGTTTGTCGCAATTTTGTAGCTCTTGGCTGGGTCAATGGCAACGCCATTGAGCTTGAGAGAGCCAGCCACGATGCGGTTGCCCGAACCTGCGGCAAGGCCGGCCGGTTGGCTATTGTCGTAGGAATAAGTCAGGCCCTTGGACGGTTGCAGCAAGCGGCCTACGGAGTTGGTGGCAGCATTGGTTTTTGCCGAGTTGTTAGGCGCTTCCCATTGCTGCTCCAGCAGTCGCAGGATTTGTGCGCCTGTCAGGTTCAGTGTCGACAGCGTGTTGCCAAAGGGCTCAACATCATTGAGCATTTTGTAGGTAACGGTGCCCGGTGCAGTGAAGCTCAGGTCAGCACGTACGCCACCGGGGTTGGTGAAGGCAATGTCGGCTCCGCCGGGAACGCCCACCAGGTACGAGTCCGCCATCACGTCACCCATGGCGCCTTCAGCCGTCTCATCACGTCCGGTCACACCGGCCACGGTCATCAACGCGCGGTTTAGATTCGCCGTAATAGTGCCAACACCTTGACCGGCCATTGTGGCTGACAGCGTCTTGTACTTGGTTACGAGCGCATCCACTGTTGCGTCCTTGGCTACTCCGGTAAAGCCTGTGGGCAACACCAGTGAGGCCGCAGTGGTTCCATCAGCCTGTTTTTGTGGGGTCGCATCTGCCTGGATCACCGGCACCGTGTTGGCTGTGGCAGAAACCAGGCCTTTGCTCGGCTGCAGCACGAGATCAATGGCGCTGACGGCACCGCCGTAGTAGCCAGTGGAGGTCAGCAGAATATTCTTCTTGGCAGCCTTGGCGGCGTAGTTGCACACATATTCCTGGTGTGTGTGACCGCTGACAATCACATCCACATCGGTGCTGAGTTTGTCCACGATGGTGGTGATGTCGCCAGAAAATCCAGGGCATGTCTTGTCATTCACAGTGGTCGCTGTGGTTTGGCCTCCCTGGTGAATCAGCACTACCACGGCATTCACTCCATTGGCTTTAAGTTGTGCCGCGTACTGGTTGATCACAGCAGACTCTTCCTTGAATTCCAGACCAGCCACGCCTGCCGCAGAGACGGCTGTCGGTGTGCCTTGAAAGGTCAGACCTACAAAGCCCACGCTTACAGTGCCGAAGCGTTTGATATAAGTGGCGGGCAGCAGCGTTTTTCCGGTGGCGGTGACGTTTACATTGGCTGCCAGGTACTTGAACTTGGCACCGGGGTAAACCCCGTTCACTAGGCAGGTATCGGTGCCGATCACACCTTGACCGTTCGCTGTCGGGAAACAGCCGCCGTTCTGTATGCGCAACAGCTCGGCGCTGCCGCGGTCAAACTCATGGTTTCCCACCGATGACACTTCCAGACCGATGGTGTTAAGAATGTCCACCGTGGCTTCGTCGTGGGTGATCATCGATTCAAACGGCGAGGCGCTGATCGAGTCACCGGCACCCACCACAACGCTGTTCGCGTTTTCGGCCTTGAGGTTCTTGACCAGCGTCGCCAGGTAGGCCGCACCGCCCACTGTCACCTTTTGTCCGGCACCACCATTGGGCAGCACCATGGTGCCGCCGTTGCTGGTGGAGGGAGGCGCAAAGTTGCCATGGAAGTCGTTCATGGCAATCAGGCGCACGTTGACGGGCTTGGCGGCCACGCGATCCAAAAGCCCGTCGTAGCCGTTGCCATTCTGGGTGGCGGTTTTAGCCACCAGTGTGTCGGTGATCAGGTCCTTCACCGCGCTGATATCCAGG
>CAIYNH010000762.1 GCA_903927495.1 uncultured beta proteobacterium | reverse complement strand
CATTTACAAAAACATTGCCGCTATTCTGGCCAGGCGCCTGGATGACCGCACCGTGAAGCTGGCCGATCTGGTGGCCCGCAATCAGACTGAAACGAATGCAGCGGCAAATCCGGCAAACTGATGCCATCGGCCGCATCGTCATTCGCTTCTCAGGAAATTCCGCCCGGTCACTTATGACTCCCAAATTGCTCTAATTATTAGAGCAGCCGACGCTTGACTGACGGGCATTACAGGCACTAATTCCATTTATATGTGATTCGGGTTTAAACGTCGAGTTGCAGACCTTGCCGGAGCATTGTCCAGGCGCGACAACAGCCCCAGGAATGATTAAAAATGGATTCAGACTGATTGATACAGGGTCACCACGCAGGCTCCGCCCAGACCCAGGTTGTGTTGCAGTGCGGTTCGAGCACCCGCAACTTGGCGCTGCCCGGCGCTGCCGCGCAATTGCTGCGTCAACTCATAGCACTGTGCCAGGCCAGTGGCACCTAGCGGGTGGCCCTTGGACAGCAGGCCGCCCGAGGGGTTAGTCACTACCTGTCCACCATAAGTGTTGTCGCCATCGGCAATGAACTTGGCCGCACCGCCTTCAGGGCACAGACCCAGGCCCTCATAGGTGATGAGTTCGTTTTGCGCAAAACAATCATGCAACTCGACCACGTCAAGATCCTGTGGACCAACACCGGCCTGCTCATAAACTTGCGCAGCAGCAGCACGGGTCATGTCATAGCCCACCAGCCGCATCATGTCACCAGATGCAAAGGTGCTGGCGCTGTCGGTGCTCATGGCTTGCGCAGCAATAAATACATCGCGGCGCAGACCATGGCGTTTGGCAAAAGCTTCTGACACCAGCACGGCAGCTGCAGCCCCGCAGGTTGGCGGGCAGGCCATCAGGCGGGTCATCACGCCCGGCCAGATGGCAGGCGAATCCAGCACCTCCTGGGCGCTCACCTCTTTGCGAAACAGCGCCATCGGGTTGTTGACCGCGTGCCGACTGGCCTTGGCCCGAATTTGGGCAAAGCTGACCAGCGGGGTGCCGTAACGCTGCATATGTTCGCGACCGGCACCACCGAAGTAACGCAGCGCCAGCGGTATCTCAGGCATGCCAACCAGCGCATCGGTAACTGCGTCAAATGGATCAAACGGGCTCGGCCGATCTTTAAAAACACTGCCCAAGGCACCCGCTGCCATTTGCTCAAAACCCAGCGCAAGCACACAATCGGCACCGGCCAGAATGGCTTGGCGCGCCAAAAACAGCGCCGTCGACCCGGTTGAGCAGTTGTTATTGACGTTGACGATGGGGATGCCGCTCATGCCCACCTGGTACAAGGCTTTTTGCCCGCAAGTTGAGTCACCATAGACATAGCCTACGAAGGCTTGCCGGATCTGCTCATAGCCCAGACCTGCATCTGCCAGTGCGCGGCGGGCAGCTTCGGCCCCCATGCGATCGTAAGTTTCACTGGCACCCGGCTTGACGAAGGGGATCATGCCGATGCCTGCGATAAAAGAAGCTTGATTCATGGTAGGTCGCTTAGGTTCTGTGAAAGAGATAAGCTATCGTAGCAAAGACAGGTTTTAGACACTTTGACGTGAGAAAATTGCGCACTTGTCGATTCACCGACCCATCACAGCAGGAATTCCCCCATGGAAGCAGAACGTATCAATGCCATTGGCACCCAACTCGCGGATCTGAGCACGCGCACCCTCGATTTACGGGGGTATCTTTGACTACGATGCCAAATTTGAGCGCCTGAGAACCGTTAACGCATCACTGGAAGACCCCACCGTCTGGAACGATCCCAAGCGCGCCCAGGAACTAGGCAAAGAAAAAAAAGCCCTCGACGGGGTGGTGCTGACCCTCAGCAATCTTGAACGTGACTTGTCTGACAACTCCGAGTTGTTCGAGATGAGCAAAGAAGACGGCGACGAAGCCGGCTTGATCCACATCGAAGAAGAAACAGCGCACATTGAGGAAATCGTCAAAGGGCTCGAATTTCGGCGTATGTTCAACAATCCGGCAGACCCGCTGAACTGTTTCCTGGACATCCAGGCGGGCGCGGGTGGTACTGAGGCTTGTGATTGGGCCAGTATGCTGCTGCGCCAGTACCTGCGCTATGCCGAGCGCAAGGGTTTCAAAACTTTCATCGAAGACGAAACCGCTGGTGACACGGCAGGCATTAAAGGTGCCACCATCAAAATCGAGGGTGAATACGCCTTTGGACTGCTGCGCACCGAGACTGGAGTGCACCGACTCGTGCGCAAAAGCCCGTTTGACTCTTCGGGGGGGCGCCACACCTCGTTTGCGTCGGTATTTGTTTACCCTGAAATCGACGATTCGATCGAGATCGACATTAATCCGAGTGACGTGCGGGTCGATACCTTTCGCGCCAGTGGTGCCGGTGGTCAGCACATCAACAAGACTGACTCAGCCGTGCGACTGACACACATCCCCACCGGAATTGTGGTGCAGTGCCAGGACGGGCGAAGCCAGCACAGTAACCGAGACGTGGCCTGGAAACGCTTGCGCAGCCGTATGTACGACTTTGAGATGCGCAAACGCCAGGAAGAGCAGCAGAAACTCGAAGATACCAAGACCGATGTTGGCTGGGGCCACCAAATTCGCAGCTATGTGCTGGACAACAGCCGCATAAAGGACTTGCGCACCAACTACGAGACTTCGGCAACTCAGAAGGTACTTGACGGTGACTTGGACCCGTTCATTGAAGCCTCTCTGAAGCAAGGCGTTTGATGAGCATACCGGATCGAACTGAGCCGGTTGAGGCTCTGATCTTCGACATGGACGGCACCATGATCGACTCGATGGGCTTTCACGCCCAAAGCTGGGACATGTTTGCCCACCAGCATGGCTTGTCCATCGGCATCGACGACCTGATGCGCCGCACCACAGGGCGTACCGGTGCCGAATGCATGCGTGAGCTGTTTCAGAGAGACCTTGACCAAGATGAGGTCTGGGCCTTGATTTCTGAAAAAGAGCAGATCTACCGCAACCTGTTTGGTCCAGTGTTTGCCGAAGTGGCTGGATTCAAGGCATTTGCCGCACAAATTTTGGTCAAAGGGCTGAAGCTTGGCGTAGGCACAGCTGGTGACCAGCACAACATAGCCTTTGCCCTAGGTCATCTGGCACTGCCGACATCACCGCACGCCGTCGTGGGTGGCGATGAGGGTTTACCCGGAAAACCCGATCCCGCTATATTTTTAGAAGCAGCTCACAGAATGTCAGCAAGCGCTAGCGCTTGTATTGTCTTTGAGGACGCACCTTTTGGAATTGAGGCAGCACGGCGAGCAGGCATGCGCGCCGTGGCCATTTGTAGTACCCATACCCAAGCCCAATTGGCTGGCCCGCACGTCATCGCCGCCGTGCGCGATTACCATGAATTGATGAACTCGAATTTTTTGGAGACTTTGAATGTTGCAACTTCGTGACTCGAGCGGTGGTCCGTCTGTGGTTCACCGCAGCGACTACACCGCGCCTGCCTACTGGATCGATACCGTTCACCTGAGCTTTGATCTGGATCCGGCCAAGACCCGGGTGCTGAATAAAATGACGCTGCGGCGCAATCCTGATGTTGCCGCCCAGGCGTTGCGCTTGGACGGTGACGAACTCAACCTGGCGCGGGTGATGGTCAATGGCGCTGGCACCTCGTTCAAGATGGATGCTGGGCAGTTGGTGTTGGAAAACCTGCCCATGGAAGGAAGCTTTGAACTGGAAATTTTTACCACCTGCGCACCCGCCAAAAACAGCAAGCTCATGGGCTTGTATGTCAGCAACGACTCGTTTTTCACCCAATGCGAGGCTGAAGGTTTTCGGCGCATCACTTACTATCTGGATCGTCCGGATGTGATGGCGATTTTCACTGTGACGCTGCGGGCTGATAAAGCCCGGTATCCGGTATTACTCAGCAACGGCAACCTGCAAACAAGTGGTGCACTGGAGGACGGCCGCCACTTTGCCACCTG
>CAIYNH010000761.1 GCA_903927495.1 uncultured beta proteobacterium | reverse complement strand
TGTGTGTGCATGCGTGCACGTGTGAGAATGGCAAACCTATCGAGTACACACCTGAGATGCAGAAGCAGTCAATGAGTGCCGGCTTGACTCGGAGCTGGCCGAAAACTTGATGACTACCTTTTGCCCAGACGCCATGATCATGTGCCGGCCACCGTTGACCACGTTGCCCTGGGAAACGCAGTTCTGCGCGTCGCTGCCATTGCTGTGCGTGCCTCGCGTGCGGGAGGATATCTGTTCATGGTCATCAGCGGCTTTATCTTCACCGTCATCGCCGGCCAGCGCGACGTCAGCTACCTGGGTTTCATGCGCAACCGCATCATTCGCATCTACCCCCTGTTTGTGTTTGCCGTGTTCCTGCAACTCTTCATCAGCACCTACAACGACCAGCGCAACTACGGCTTCCTGCAGTTGCTCGGCTGGCTCATCCCCTTTCGCTCCGACACCGTGCCCCTGTCGCCGCAGTTCGTCCAGCTCTGGACCATTTGGGTCGAGTTTCAGTTCTACCTCATCTTTCCGTTTCTGCTGCTGTTCAGCCGCCGTTTTGGCGGGCGCTACCTCTGGGGCTTGCTGCTGCTGCTGGTCGTTACCCGCGCTCTGGTCTATGCCGCGCTGGGCAGCGTGCGCTACATCGCCTATGAAACCATCTTCGGCCGCCTGGACCAGTTTCTGGTGGGCATGCTGGTCGGGCGCCTGTGGCTTGCCAAAGAGGTCGCTTCTGCATCAGGAGGCCAAGCCAGGGTCGCCCACCTCAGCCCCCTCTGGCTGCTCGGGGCCGCCGCCAGCCTGGTCATGGGGCTGCACCTGTTCAGCCTGAACGTCGGCTTCTCGGAGATGGCCAGCACCTTCTGGATCATTTGGCCCCCCATCGAGGCCGCGCTTTGGGCGGCATTTTTGTGGACCTACCTCAGCGCCAAGTGGCCTGGGCCCCTGGCATGGCGTCACAAGGTGGACCAAAGCCTGGCCGCGTTGGGCGCCATGAGCTTTTCCACCTACGTCATGCACAACCTGGTCATCGGAGCCTACAACGGCAGGCTGCCGCTCATCCCGCTCGAATTTCTGTCGTTCGCAGGGGCGGGCCCGGTCACACAAGCCATCCTCACCGGCGCGTTGGTGGTATTGCCCCTGGTGCTGCTCGTGTCGGTGCTCACTTACCGCCTCATAGAGCGCCCGTTTCTGAGCCTGCGAGCGGGCTATCTGCGCAACCCTGCGCCCGTCGAAACCGGCTTGCAAACCAAACTGTAGCTGGTAGGCAACAGAAAGGGATTAGTCCGAAAGGAGTAGTCCGTCGATATTTAGATTAAGAGCCTTTTCTAAACTGTTGATTTATAACGGTTTTTTCGAAAAAGCTGGGTGTAGGTGCCGCTGCACCCTAAATAACAAGGGATACACCCTCAGCACCCCTAGTAATGCCATTTCATACCGCTAGAATCCACAGCATCGAAAAGTCTAGATGGGCTTGTCGATTCTTAAACCATTAATTAGCGAGGTAAGGCTTATGTTTTTTACTACCGGTGCCCAACTGTCAGCAGCTATCGCGGCTCTGCCAGCGTCTAAAGTAGGCAGTTTTGTATCTTTTGATCCATTCTTCTATGGACAAAACTACATGGGTACCTACACGGGCAGTCTCACACCCCTTGAGCATTTCGTTCAAATCGGTGCAGACAAGGGCTTCAAGCCCAACGCCACGTTTGATCCCGTTTACTACGCAGCTAAATATGCTGACCTGACAGGCAAGGGCTTCAACTCTGCCGACCTGCTGATCCACTTCCTGCGCTTCGGTCTGGACGAAGGCCGTCTGCCCAACGCCAATCTGGCTGCACAGTTCAACGGTGCTGCTTACCTTGCAGCCTACCCCGATGTTGCAACCTATGTGAACGCCAATCTGGCTTCCTTCGGCGGCAGCGCATCCAACGGTGCGATCGCTCACTACGTCAAGTTTGGTGCAGCACAAGGCTTCACACTGCCAACCACAGCGACAGCAGGCACCACTTTCACGCTGACCGACGGCACCGTCGCTGGCGTCAAGACCATGCAAATCGCGGGTGACCAAGACGTCCGCATCGACTTCACTGGCAACCCCAACAAGATCAGCCAAATCACCGGCCTGGACCTCAATGGCAACGGTGCCATTGCGGATGACGGCAAAGAAAACGCACAAAACGTCAAGGTCGCTCTCGGCTACGTTGCTGTTGATGCTTACACCCGTTTGGACAACGGTGTAGTGAATGAAACCAACCTCGCCAAGGTATTCCTGGGCGACATCAAGTACGACGGCACAGGCTACGCTGGTGACGGCGTCAACACCGACGGTAACGTGGTGCTTGGTGGTCTGGGTGCTGACACCATCTTGGGTGGCATTGGCAATGACTTCATCGCCGGCGGCGGTGTGGCCTTGTCCCGTGGCGCAGGCACTGACTCTTTGTCCGGCGGCCGCAACGCTGACTTCTTCTTCACCGAGTTGTCCCTCCTGAGCAACACCGATGGCAACAGGCTGGCTATCGACGGCGGCACCACCGCTGACGACACCTCCGCTGCCAACTCACAAAGCATGCAAGACTCCGACTGGTTGCTGTTGCAAGCCTCGGACGATGACGAGCCAGTCGCAATCGTATTGGATGAAAATGGCGCCACCGGTCTGACGGGTGCCACAGCTGCTACTGGCACAGTCACCACACGTGCTGGCCAGAACGCTACATTGAAAGACGTTGAAAACGTCGATGCCTCCGGCAATCTGTACGACTTCCTCAAGGGTCTGAACACCCAATTGGGCGGCGCACCTTCCGGTGCCACCAATGCCAACAACAACGGCATCGGCTCATCCGCTCAGTTGAACATTCAAGGTTCTATCGCAGCCAACAAGCTGATCGGTGGCTATGACAACGACGTCATCAGCGGTGGCAACGGCGACGACCTGTTGATGGGCGGAAACCTCAACAAGCTCATCGACCCCAACCTGGTTGGTTTGGTCGGTGGCAATGACGGTAAGGACGAACTCTACGGCGGCGCCGGCGATGACAACATCGTCTTCGAAACCGACACTGGCGTGGTCGATGGTGGTGCGAATACAGACACTTTGTGGCTCACTGCAAAGACGTTGGGCAACACAGGTGTAAGCGTTTTGGCGGCTGATGCCACCATTCGTATTGATCTGGGCGTCACCGATGCACCTACGCCTTCAGCTCTGTACGCTGGCTACGGCGGTGCGGACCGCGGCAATACACAAGACCAGACGAAATATGGCACTGTTGCAGGCAATGGCGCTGTTACCGTGAACAACATGGAAAACGTGATTGCAACCGGTTTGGGTGCAGTGGACTACCTGGCTGCTGG
>CAIYNH010000760.1 GCA_903927495.1 uncultured beta proteobacterium | reverse complement strand
GCGATTCTGGCCATAGTCAAATCCTTGGTGGTTTGGATTCATATTATGGCTCTATTGATATGGAAATAGAATTACAGGATCTTCAGGATCTATAGCTGCCTGACGGGCTCTGAAGCCCGTAGGCAGGAATTCAAATACAAAATACCAAAACCACTTTTAAGATTTAACACTTTAAGATTTAAATTTTTTACGAGCTAAATGAAATGGCCTGCGGTCGTTACTCCCTACAGTCCATTTCAGTACGCATTTCATCGCTACGCTCTTCAATGCATACGTCTACCAAATTAATTCATTAGGTTTTTTTTGCCTTCAGGTTCCCCTGTTCCCAAACACCTATTTACTATTTCACCCTCAACCCCGAACCAGATCCCATAACCTGTTTTAGAGTTCATCGTTTTAGGGGTTGGGGGAGAAAACAAAGAAGTAGCCTAAACACACCCAGTTGCCTTCAGGTTCACCTGTTCCCAAACACCTGTTTACTATTTCGGTCAAGCACTAATTAGGTTCACTGTTAGCTCAGGCCATCAGATATACGTCAGTGACGCGCCAATTTGGTACGGGTGGATTGATCTCAGTCGTCCAGATCCACGTTTTTCTCCTTCATACGCGCACATGACACTGGAAGCATGCATTCGCGTCTGGCATGGTGAACTCCTTGGTTGGTGAATGGGTGAATGTCGTCCGCAATCGAATTGCTTACTCAGCGCGCAGTGCCTCTACCGCATCCATCCGGGCCGCGCTGCGTGCAGGTAACACGCCTGCCAGCAGACCGATGGCAACGGCAATGCCCTCAGACAGCAGCACAAAGCTTAAGGGAGTGTGCACCGGTAAGGCGGGTATGGCCAAGTGAATCACTTGCGCCAAGCCAAACCCCAGCCCCAAGCCCATCAGGCCGCCTATGGCCGACAAGGTCACTGCCTCGCCCAGAAAGAGAGCCAGTATGGTTTGCTGGGGTGCGCCCAACGCCACCATCAGGCCAATCTCGCCCGTGCGTTCGCTCACGGCAATGGTCATGATGGTCACAATGCCGACACCACCGACTAACAGAGAAATGCTGCCCAAAGCGCCCACAGCCAAGGTCAGAATGTCCAGAATATTAGACAGCGTGCGCAGCATGTCTTCCTGCGTGGTGATGCTGAAATCTTCCCGCCCGTGTCGCGCCACCAGCGTGCTCTTGACAGCGGCCACAATGTGCGAAGCGGGCACACCTTCTTCATACGCCAGGTCGATCTTCATCATGCCATCGCGGTTGTACAGCTCCAGGGCGCGGGCCGTTGGAATGTAGGCCGCATCGTCCAAGTCCACACCCAAAAACTGCCCTTTGGCCTCCATCACGCCAATCACGCGAAATTGCAGGTTGCCCACCCTCACCAGCGCACCCAGCGGATTGGCATTGCCAAACAGCTCGCTCTTGAGTTTGGCACCCAACACCACCAGGGCGCGGGCGTTTTCCAATGATTCATGCGGCAAAAACTGACCCGTTTTGACCTTGATGTTGTAGACCCGAGCCATGTCAGCACCCACCCCGTTGACCGTAGTACGACGCAGACGACCGTTGGCGCCTACTTCGGTGTTGCCCCAGACCGTGGCTGTCATGCCGGTCACATGCGGCAAATTGGCCAGTGAGCGTGCGTCGTCCATGCTCAAGGGCCGCACTGATGACGGAATGCCGGTGGGTGCCGGCCCCGATGTTTTTACCTTACCTGACGAAATGCTGGCAATGTTGGTGCCAAACTGGGTGAATTCGGCCAGCACAAAGCGGTGGATACCCTCGCCAATCGAGGTCAACAATATCACCGAGGCGATGCCAACTGCGATGCCCAGCAGCGTCAGAAAACTGCGCAGACGCTGTGCTGTCACGGCGCGAAAGGCAAGCTGAATGGCATCGGGGAGCAACATGGTTCCTCGGTCCTGGTTATCGCTTGGAAAGCGCCTGCACCGGGTCAAGCTGCGCGGCACGGTGCGCTGGCAACACGCCAAACAACATCCCGGTAACCAGCGCGGTGCCCAACCCAGCCAGCACCGCCCAGTCCGGCGGGTAGGCTGGAAACGTGGGGTAAAGCAGGCGGATCAGCGCCGATGCCAACCGCCCCAGGCCGTAGCCCACGACAGCCCCGGTAAGGGAAAGCATGGTGGCCTCGGTCAGGAAAATCAAGCGGATGTCTGCACCCGTAGCCCCCAACGCCTTGAGCAGGCCGATCTCCGAGGTGCGCTGACTCACTGACACCAACATCACGTTCATCACCAGAATACCGGCCACCGCCAGGCTGATGGCAGCGATGCCGGCCACCCCCAGCGTCAGCGCGCCAAGCAGGCGATCAAAGGTGGCCAGCACCGCATCCTGGGTGATCACGGTTACGTCCTGCTCGCCTTCGTGTCGCAGCTTCAGGATGTCGGCGACTTGCGTCTTGGCGGCTTCAATCGACTCGCGACCATGGGCTTCAATCAAAATGCGAAACAGTGTGTTGCTGTTGAACATGGCTTGTGCCAGCGACACCGGCACAAACACCAGCTCGTCGGAATTCATCCCCAGGCCCTGCCCGCTAGGAGCCAGCACCCCCACAATGCGAAAACGCCGATCGCCAATGCGCACCAACTGACCCAGCGACGGCGCGTTGCCAAAAATTTCTTCGCGCACTTTGTCCCCGATCACAGCCTCGCTGGTCCCCCTGCGCCAGTCGCCGGCGGCCAGAAAGCGACCCTGGGCCAAGACCATCTGACGCACCTGCACGTACTCTGCCACCGTGCCTGCCACGAGCACCTCTCGCAGTTTGCCACCCGCGCTGATCTCTGAGGTGCCAACGGCCAGCGGGGCCAAGCGGCGAACGGCGCTGGCACGTTGCAGTGCTTGCGCATCGTCAATGGTCAGGTCACGGGCGGTGCTGGTGATGGCATTGCCAGGGCTGAAACCCCCGGTTTGCGAGCGTCCGGGCAGCACAATCACCAGGTTGCTGCCCAAGCTAGAAAACTCGTTCATCACATAACGCCGGGCACCGTCGCCCAAGGCGGTCAGTACCACCACGGAAGCCACACCTATCGCCATAGCCAGCACCAGCAGCAAGGCTCGTAGTGGGTTGCCTGTTGCGGCTTCGCGCGCAAAGCGGATCAGGTCGGCCGGGCGCATGATGTGTTTACTGGAAGGTGTGGTGCTGCACCGCGTAGGTCTTGCTTGATGGCACCGTCTTCCATCATCAGTTGGCGGTGCGCGCGCGCGCCCAGAGCAACGTCGTGGGTAACCATGATCAACGTGACACCCTGTGCGTTGAGTCCTTCGAGCAGTTGTATCACTTCCATGCCAGTGGTTCGGTCGAGGTTGCCGGTGGGCTCATCAGCCAGAATCATGGCAGGTTGCATGATGGTGGCACGGGCAATGGCCACACGCTGGCGCTGCCCACCCGAGAGTTCATTGGGCAGATGTTCGGCGCGTTGCTCCAGCCCGTAATCTTTCAAAGCCTGCTTGACCCGTGCGACTCTTTGGGCTGGTGACAGACCCGCCAGCACCATGGGCAGTGCGATGTTTTCGGCGGCGCTCAGGCGCGGTACCAGATGAAAACTCTGGAACACAAAACCAATGCGCTGGCTGCGCACGCGCGCCTGCTCGTCGGGCGAGAGCGTGGTGACATCGCGCCCCTCAAGCTGGTACACACCGTTATTGGGTCGGTCCAGCAAGCCCAGCAGGTTCAGCAGGGTGGACTTGCCAGAACCTGACGGCCCCATCACCGCCACATATTCACCCGCCGTGATCGACAGGGTCAGGTCGCGCAGCGCGTTCACCTCAGAGTCGCCGAGGTGGAACACCCGCTGGATGCCTGCCAGTTCAATTTGCGCGGGCATCATTTCTTGGAGGTGTCATCGGCGACAAAGGTGACACCCGCCTTAACACCTTCGCGCTCCAGCGAGGTCACCACCTTGTCGTTCGCGGCCAAGCCTTCGAGCACCTCGGTGAATTCCCAATTGGTCAGACCGGCTTTGACCTGGCGCTCTTGCAGGATGCCATCAGCGCCGGCCAACAATACTTTCCCGCCTTCCTGCAGTGCAGAGGTGGGCACGCGCACCACCTTGTCGCGCACCGACAGCACAACTTCCACGTTTGCGCTGTAGCCTACCAGCAGATGCGGCGGAGCTTTGACGGTATCCAGCGTGGCCTCGATCTCTACAGTGCGAGCCTGCTTCTCCACGGCCATGACATAGGGTGCCACGCGACGTACCTTTCCAGCAAAGGACTGTTTGGGCAGAGCATCAAAGCTGATGCGCACCGCCTGACCGGCGCTGATCTTGGGCGCATCCACTTCATCCATGGGTGCGCTGACATACAAGCAGGTGTCGTCTATCAGGTCAATGGCGGGGGGCGTGGGTACACCGGGTGGCGAGGGGGTGGAATATTCACCGACCTCACCGACGATCTTGGCCACAGTACCAGCAAACGGGGCATAAAGCACCGTACGGCTTTGGTCCACCCGGGTCGCGCTGACCCTGGCTTGAGCCTGCACGACATCGGCTTTGGCAGCATCGCAACCGGCACGCTTGGCTTGTGCCTCGGTGCGGGCCTGCTCGTCACGTGAACCTGACACAAACCCTTGCTTGAACAGAGATGCCTGCCGTACCGCTTCACTTTCCGCGTTATCGGCTACTGTGCAGGCTTCCACTACGTGTTTGCGCGCGGTTTCCACCTGCGTCAAAGCCAGTGTGCTTTGCGCCTGCTGGTCGTCGTTCCAGAGCTTCATCAGCAACTGACCTTTTTTGACCTTGTCACCTTCCTTGACGGCCATCACCTCTATGCGACCGCCCATGGTTGCAGAGAGTTTTGTGCGTAGACAGGCTTCCACTGATCCGGCGCGGGTATTGGCGATGCTGGACTCAACCCTGCCTTCGTCAATGGTGGTCAAAATCACGGCGACTGGCTTGGGCCGTTTGACCCACCAGGCACCCGAACCAAACAAGCATAGCGCAAACACGGCAAGCAAAAGTCGGCGGGGCTGAGTGAGGAACATCTGGCATCCTGAGTGAAAGCTGTTATTTTCATTCTAGGTTGCGCCTACACCGGTGAATTGATGAGGCGCAAGACAATGCACCGACACGCTACTTATTTTTAGCGGCCATTTATTTCTATTGGACTGGTGTAGCGACTCAGGCATCTCGAAAGCCGTAGGTCTGGCGGGTTCGCATCAATGTATCGCTCCGGGGGGGTGACAATCGTTAGTTTTATCACTGCCCAGGCAAGCCATACGCCGAGCCCACATCGCAGCGTTTACTGGCCGTCTTGGCCCATTTGACTACCTGACTAGCATCTTAACCCCGCAGGCGGGCCAGGCGTTCCTAAACAAACAAAGGTATAGAGGCCAGCACTGTGCGCAAATTGCGCTAAAAAGAGAATGGCAGTGCCGCAATGACCGCAATAGCAGTGGTGCGAGCTCAAAGTGGTTAGCGCCATTGTTGGGTGAGCCCGCCGATTAGCATGGTCGGGCGATCGTCGGCGACATTGGTGAGCGCAGTGATGCGCATCCCGTTTGAGAGAGTGAGTGTAATTTGACGCTTGCTATGGCGCTGCCATTCATCAACTATTGTGGAGAACGACATGGCAGTTCGCAAGAGAGAAGACGAGCTATTTCCCAATGCGGCGGGAATTGATGTGGGTGCATCGAGCCACTGGGTGGCGGTAGCAGCCCGATCCAGCGATGATCCGGTGCGCGAGTTTGGGGCGATGACCGATGACCTCAACGCGATGGCGACCTGGTTGATTGCGTGCGGTGTGGATACGGTGGCACTGGAGTCTACTGGGGTGTACTGAATACACAACATTGAAAATGATAGCAAAAATCTAAAAATGTCCTTCTAGCCGCCCGGTGTGTCCTTCTAGCCGCCCGGCAAAACCGGGTTTTGGCAGGTATTACAGGATCTTCAGGATCTATAGCTGCCTGACGGGCTCTGAAGCCCGTAGGCAGGAATTCAAATACAAAATACCAAAACCACCTTTAGTCTCTAAGCAGTTAAGTCTTTGCATTTTCTGAGAAGACTTCATACGGTTTGAGCCATGGCTGGGATGATGTTGAAGCGGGTAATGGAACAAGCTGCAGCAATAGCAGAACGGCCCAAACGGGTGAGGTAATAGCGATAGGTGTGAGCCACTTTTTTGATCAGGCTGATCGACTTCAAACGTGCCAGTTGACGCGAAAGTGCTGATGCGGTCATTGGCACCAGTGCCACCAGGTCGGCACGATGCCAGCCGTGAATATTGAACTCTCCATGCTGCAAGACTTTGAGCAGGCGTTGCTCCGCAGGATCAAAGAAGTTCAGTCCTTTGACTTTTTGCTCTGTGCCGACGAGTACGCGCGGCTGACTCAAGCGTTGCAAATCACGCTGGCCTGCACTGGTGTCATCCAGACTGTCCAGAAACGCCAGATAGCGCTGGTTGCACCCCAGCATGATCTCGCGCAGATCAATCAAGCTGTAGATTGATTTCTTCAGGCTGGCCAGCTCACGCGTGCTGTGCCCGTCTCGGTGTTCCACTTTGCGGTGGTGCTTAAAAAAGGAGATGTCATTGGAGGTGGTTTCAATTCGTAGTGCACGGCTGAACTTGTCGTAAATCTTCACGCTGGCCGCTCCCATGCAGTGCTTGATACACCGACCTTCAATGCGGGTGCTCAGGCGCGAGCCGATTTCTTGCGCCAGAGCCGGTGTGATTTTCTTGCCCAGAAAGCTCGCCACCCGTGGTGCGTCAGCGCCCAAGATGGCTTGGCGGCTTAGTGTGTCGTACAGCGGTGTCAGTATCTCGGCGCTCTTGAACATCAGGTCGGTGGAATATTCAATTTGGCGAATGCTCCAGTGGTAGGCTTGGCCAAAGACATCAAGCACCGGGCACAGTTGCTGGGCGTACTTATCCAGATGTTTGTGCAGCATATCGGGGCTCAGGTTGTCCGCCAACTCCTGGGCTCGGACCAAGTTGTCGATCCGCAAAAAACAATTATCAGCCTGTACGAACTCGATGCCCTCGCGTTTAAGGGACTGCGCCAGTGCGCTGTGACCATTGCAGTAGAACTGCAAACTAAACGGTGCCCAGGTGGGCACGCGCATGTAGCACAAGCCCAAATCCTCATCCAT
>CAIYNH010000759.1 GCA_903927495.1 uncultured beta proteobacterium | reverse complement strand
GGTGAGTGGGCCGAGGCGAAAGCCCAAATCCTGTATTTGCTGGACAAGCCGCGCTGAAAACCGAATTTTGTGTTTGGATCTTTGTTTGCTATATTAGTGATAGCTAGCTGTGATTTATGGGTAAGCGTTTGAGGTCAATAAGTGGATAAGAAATTATTCACGAATAACGACCCTGGTGAACCCTATACAATTTGTATATTGCAATTTTTGGAGAGTAGCATGACCGCAACCGCCGCCGTTTTTATGTCAGGTAATAGCCAGGCCGTGCGTTTACCTAAAGCCTTTCAATTGCACTCCAAGCGCGTGCACATCGAGCGCCGGGGCGATGAGATTGTGTTGCGTGAAGCTGCTTTGTTGGTCCGCGATGTGATAGGGAAGTTGGCTCCTATTGAAGGATTGCCTGAGCATATTGGTGACCAGATGCCAGGTCAAGCCCCCAATCTTGAAGGCATCATGTGAAACGTTACCTGCTTGATAGCAACATCTGGATCTATGCCATGAATGGTCGTCACCCAGACGTGCGCGAAAGGCTCGAGTCCTTGCCATTAAACAGCGTTTTTTTGTCCGATATTGTGCTGGGCGAGCTGGCTTTTGGCTGGGAAAACAGCGCCAATCCTGGCGCAACAAAAGCCCGCGTCGACGAGTTTTTAATGCATTTTCCAAAGCTCAGTTCGAATGAAGCCACTGCCCGAATTTATGGGCAGCAAAGACATCGATTGCAATCACGCGGTACGCCTATTGGCATGAATGATTTTTGGATAGCCGCTCAATCCCTCGCGCACAACATGATTTTGGTGACGCACAACGTCCGTGAATTTGAACGCATTGAGGGCCTCAAACTGGAGGACTGGGTTACACCATGCTAATCGATTTTTTTTACACCCTGCGTGCCGCCAAACTGCCGGTCTCGGTCAAAGAATTCCTGACCCTGCTGGAAGCGCTCAAGCTCGGCGTGGTTGGCCCCAAGACACCGCAAACTGAGGACGACACAAGCGCCTCTGGCTACAAGATTGACGATTTTTATTACCTGAGTCGAGCCACATTGGTCAAGGACGAAAAACATTACGACAAATTTGACCGCGCCTTTGCTGCTTACTTCAAAGGTGTGGAACTGGTCACTGATTTCACCAAAGACGTACCACTGGAGTGGTTGCGTCAAACGCTTGAACTTAACTTAAGTCCCGAAGAAAAAGCCGCGATTCAGAAAATGGGCTGGGATGAGCTAATGGAAACCCTCAAAAAGCGGCTGGAGGAGCAAAAAGAACGCCATGCTGGTGGCTCGAAATGGATCGGTACAGGTGGCACCAGCCCGTTTGGAAATGGTGGCTACAACCCGCAAGGTATTCGTATCGGTGGTGCTGGCAAGAACAAAAGTGCTGTCAAAGTGTGGGAGCAGCGCGCCTACCGCGACTACGATGACACCCAGGAGTTGGGCACTCGCAACATCAAGGTGGCGTTGCGCCGCTTGCGCAAATTTGCCCGCGAAGGTCATGTGGAAGAGTTAGACCTGCCCGACACGATTCGCGCCACGGCCGCCAACGCCGGTTGGCTCGACATCAAAATGGTGCCCGAGCGCCACAACAACGTCAAAGTGCTGTTGCTGATGGATGTTGGTGGCACCATGGATGAGCACATTGCCCGCGTCGAAGAAATGTTTTCAGCCGCCAAGGCCGAGTTCAAGCACCTGGAGTTTTATTACTTTCATAACTGCGTGTACGACTTCATGTGGCGCAATAACCGGCGCCGTTATGCCGAAAAATTTGCCACCTGGGACATCATCCGCAAGTACAACAAGGACTACAAGCTGATCTTTATTGGCGATGCCACCATGAGCCCGTATGAGATTTTGCAGGTGGGTGGCAGTGTTGAATACAACAATGAAGAAGCGGGGTTGGAGTGGCTGGGGCGCCTTACCAGTGCCTTCCCCAAATTTGCCTGGATCAACCCTGAGCCGCAAGGTGTCTGGCAATATCGCCAAAGTATCAGCATCGTGCAACAACTCATGAGCGGGCGCATGTTTCCACTCACGCTCAAAGGACTCGAAGACACGATGCGACTGCTGAGCAAATGAAACGGCTCTGGCTGGCAGTGCTGCTGCTGCGTGCATCGGTACTTTGGGCAGCCCCCGCCTTTGAACTCGAGATCCAGGCACCAGACGAGATCCGGCAATTGTTGGCACAGCATCTGGAGTTGCAGCGCTACCGCGAAATGACCGACCTCGGTGATGCCGAGCTTGATCGACTCCTCGGGCAAGCCCGACAAGACGCGTACAAACTGGTTGCGACCCTGGGCTATTTTTCGCCAGAGATTGTGCTTGAGCGACTACCTGTGCGCACCGATGCACCGGGGCAGATGGTCAGGATCAAGGTCAATCCAGGTGCTACTACGACTATCCGGAAGGTCACGATCGATTTTCGAGGGGCAATCGCCACGGATGCGGCTGCGACCGCACAAATGCAGCTGATTCAGGTCAGTTGGTCGCTTCCCGCAGGCAGCCGTTTTACGCAAAGCGCTTGGGATGCGGCCAAACAATTGGCGTTACGCCAGCTTACAGCGCAGCGCTACCCGACAGGTCGCATAGAAGCCGCACTGGCCGACATTGACCCCGAGGCCCAACTGGCCGACCTGGCTCTGACGCTGGATTCGGGTGCTGCTTACCGTATGGGCCAGTTGCTCGTGAGCGGGTCAAGCCGCTACGATGCGGCGCTGGTACAGCGGTTGGCGCGCCTCACAGCCGGGGACGATTACGACCAAACCCAGTTGCTCGCCGCCCAGCAGCGCCTGGCAGAGAGTGGCTATTTCGACTCGGCCTATTTTCTGCTTGACACTGCCGGTGACCCGCTTGCGGCACCCGTGCTGGTCACGCTGCGAGAAGCGAAGCTGCAAAAAGTCGTTTTTGGTGTGGGTGCCAGCACTGACGGTGGGCCACGTGTTTCAGTCGAACATACGCATCACAAAGTACCGGGCATTGATTGGCGAGCGGTCAGCACTTTGCTGCTTGACCGCGAAACCCGGGCCATCGGCACTGAGTTGACTGCGCCACCGGACAACAGCAACTGGCGCTGGGTAACTTCGGGCTTGTTGCAAAACCAGCGACTTGGCAGCGCCGATGTCACTAGTCAGCGGTTGCGTTTTGGCCGTAATCAGACTGGTGACCGAATTGACCGCACGGTGTACCTGCAATATGACCGCGCGGATACGGTGAGCAGTGACGCGGTGCAGCCGGAGTCGGCCCAATCCGTGAGCGCCAATTACGCCTTTACCATGCGACATTTTGATCACATGCCATTTCCGTCGAGCGGCTGGGGTTTCGGGCTCGAGGTGGGCGGTGGCAGCACTTTGGGGACGCAGCGCGATGCTTATGCGCGCGTGCTGACCCGCCTGCACGGACTGTGGCCGCTCGGCACCAGCACTTCGGAAGACAGGTCTTTCGGGTCTGGGCGTATCGCCTGGCGCGCAGCAGCTGGAGCGGTCATTGCCAAAGAGGGCATCAGTTTGCCCAGCAGTCAGTTGTTTTTGACGGGTGGCGACAACAGTGTGCGTGGCTATGGCCTGCGCGTGATTGGCATCACTCTGGCAGATGGGCAAACCACGGCCGGGCGCTATCTGGGCGTGGGCAGCATAGAGTGGCAGCGCCCGATCCGCATCGATGGCCGCCACAGCGACTGGGAGAGCACCCTGTTTATGGATGCGGGTGCCGTTGCCGACAAACCGTCCGATTTGCAAGCCCAGGTTGGCATAGGTGCCGGCGTACGCTGGAACAGTCCGGTCGGGCCGTTGCAAATAGACCTGGCTTACGGCATTGCCGTACAACGACTGCGCTTGCACCTGAACGTGGGGTTCACGTTTTGAAGCGCGCCCTGCAGTCAGGTCTGAAATGGCTGGCTGCCAGCCTGTTGCTCATGCTAACCTTGCTGGGTGCACTCTGGGTATGGAGTGGCACGGTGACCTCGCTGCCCACTTTGGTGAACCAGTTGCTGCCTTACCTCCCAGCGGGTCAAACACTGGTGTTGAGCGGTGTCACTGGCAGCGTGCGCGGGGGTGGTCACATCAACGCATTGCACTGGAGCCAGGGCGATTTGCGTGTAGCAGCGCACGACGTGCAACTGGACTGGTCGTTGCTGGCCTTGCTGGAGGGAGAGTTGCGGATGACCCAGCTCAGCGTGCAGACCTTGCACATTGAGGACCTCCGTGCGGCCTCTGAGGTGTCGGCCCCGCCGACCGGCTTGAGCTTGCCGATTCAGGTCATAACGCCGTTTTCCGTGGCCGTTGTGAGCTGGAATGGTGTCACGACATGGACCGCCACGGGTCTTACAGGAAACTATAAGTTTGATAGCTACTCACACAAGCTGGACGTGCTAAAAGTCAATTTTTCTTCAGGAGAATATAAGGGCACTGCCAACCTGCAGGCGCAGCCACCCATGGCCATGGCGGTGCAGGCCCAAGGCACACTTCGAAGCACCTTGCCGAACGGCCTGCAGCCCATCACGGTCAACGCGCAGGCATCGCTCATAGGGGCACTGGCAGGACCAGAGACTGCCCTACTACTGCAAGCGCAACTGCTGCCCGCAGCACATCAGCACTCAGCCACCCAAGCCAGTCTGCGGGCGCAAATTAGGCCCTGGCAGACGCAACCATTGCAAACTGCGCAGGTTCAATGGCAGTCACTGGATCTGGCTGCTCTGTGGCCGCTAGCACCAGAAACTCTGCTCAGCGGTGCAGCCACGGTGACACCCGCAGGCGCTGGCTGGCAGGCCAGCGTGGCACTCAGTAACAAGCTGGTCGGGCCATGGGACCAAAAGCGCTTGCCGCTGCAACGCCTGAATGCAGAGCTGGAGTTCGTGGCTTCGCAATGGCGTGTCAAATCGCTGCAGGCCACTGGCGCGGGCGGCACTATCACGGGTAAGGGTGGTTTTAACGGAAAAGCCTCTGAACGTGCTGCTTCCACGCGGTGGCAGGGCAGCGCCAGTCTGATTGGCATCAACCCCGCAGCAATCGACTCCCGTTGGGGCGCAACCCGGCTCAATGGTCAGATCAGCACCCACCAGCAACAGGCGGGCCTTGAGTTTGACGCACGATTTCAGACAACTTCGGCTCAAGCCAGCGCCCCGCACACTGCGCCTAGCCTGTATAAACCCGATTTGCCACGCATCAAAAACGTCCACGCGCAAGGCCAGTGGTCGGCACCTATGCTCAAACTGGAGGTCTTGCAGATCGACACCGATGAGGCGCAGTTAGAGGGAGCGCTTTCTATTCATGCCACGAGCCAGGCGATGCTGGGCCGCCTGAACCTGCAACTGCCTGGGGCGCAGGTCTTGATCAATGGTGATCTGGCACCCGCGAGCGGGCAGGGCATGTTCAAACTGCAAGTGACCGATGCAGATTCGGCCACGCGCTGGTTTAATCGCTCGCTGGCACCGCTGTTGGGTACAGCAGCGGTCGCCTGGCATGGCAGTGCTGAATTCTCTGGGCAATGGCAGGGTGGATGGCAAGCCATGGCCTCGGATCCACAAAAGGCACTTGCCCTCAGCTTGCAGGGTCAGCTGCAAAGTGGCAGTCGACGCTTTGCATGGCAGACCCAGGCGCATGGCGGGCGCTTGGCGAACGGCAACTGGCAAGCCCAGTTGAATAGCGCGCAGCTGACTGCGCAAGACAGCGCGCTGGCCGGTGTTTGGGCGTTGCAATTAAGGCAAGCAGTTGCGATGCAGTGGCAGGCTGACAAATCAGCGCAAACCCTGGACGTGGGTTTGGGCAGCGCCAGCCTGAGCGGACCCGTTCCAGGCACGGCATTTATCAACTGGCAAGCTGCCCAGTGGTCACAGCAGGGCACCCAGAGCCATTGGCAGACTCAAGGCCGTGCGCAGGATCTGCCGCTGGCCTGGCTGGAACTGCTGGGTCAGACCAAAATGGCCAAGCTGGGCTTGCACGGCGACATGCTGCTGGCCGGCCAGTGGGACGCTGTCGGTGATGACTCCTTGCACCTGCGGGCTGACTTGACACGCACCAGTGGCGACCTGTTGTTGCAAACCGATGGCATGACAGTCGGCAACATTCAGGCCGGCGTGCGTGAGGCGCGTCTGGCCATTCGTATCGACGCCGAGCAAATCTTTGCAACGGTGCGCTGGGACAGTGAGCGCGCGGGCAAGGTGCAGGCTGATCTCAACTCCAGGCTGCAACATGTGGGCGGCAACTGGCTCTGGGCTGAAGACGCAGCGCTGGCCGGTTCGCTTAATCTGCAGCTGCCACCGGTTGGGGTCTGGTCGCTGTTGGCCCCACCGGGGTGGCGCTTGCGCGGCACGCTCAACGCCAGCGCCGAGCTGTCGGGCACGCGGAGTGCACCGCAATGGCGCGGTCAACTGCAGGCGCAAGACCTGGCCGTGCGGTCGGTGGCTGAGGGGGTAGATTTCAGTCAGGGCACGCTGCGCGCCAGCTTGGCGGGGCAGCGTCTGGTCATTGATGAGTTCAGCCTGCTGGGCGCAGGAGGCCAGGCTGGTGGGCAGCTCGTGGTCAAGGGGGGTATGGAATGGCAGGCCGCCACTGGACTGCAACTGGACCTGACTGCCCAAGCCCGCACCCTGCGTGTTAGCACCCGTGCCGATCAGCGACTTGTCGTGTCGGGCGACATAACGGCGCTGCTGCGAGATGCTCATTTGGACATTCAGGGTGCCCTCAAAGCCGATTCCGCGCTGTTAATCCTGCCCGAAGATAGTGCCCCAGAGCTTGGCCGTGACGTGGTTGTTCGGCAAGTCAACGCCAGCAAGTTCGCCCTCAGCGTGTCGGCGGAGAGTCTAAAACCTGCTTCCGGGCATCTCACTTCTGCGCTGGCGCTGACCCTTGATCCGGGCAGCGATTTTCAAGTGCGCGGGCGTGGCATCAGCACCCGTCTGGCAGGCAGTCTTGTGCTACGTACCACTGTACATGAGCCTGCTCCCAATCTGAGTGGCGCACTGCGCACGGTGCGCGGCTCCTACAAAGCGTATGGCCAGCAGCTCGATATTGAGCAAGGTTTGCTGAGGTTTTCGGGGTCTTACAACAATCCGGCGGTTGACATTCTGGCCATTCGCCCTAATTTGACGCAGCGCGTTGGCGTACAGATCAGTGGCAGCGCCCTATCACCGTTGCTGCGTTTGTATGCCGAGCCAGACCTGCCCGACGCAGAAAAACTGGCCTGGCTGGTGCTGGGTCGATCAGCCGCCAATGGCGGTGCCGAAGCCGCCGTTTTGCAACAAGCGGCGCTGGCACTGCTGGGTGGCAATGGCAAAGGCTTGTCAGCTACTCTGGCAGAAGCGCTGGGTCTGGATGAGGTGTCGGTACGGGGTGCGGCCAGCACCGACACCACCACGGCGGCCACCGTGACCTTGGGCAAGCGCCTCTCGCGGGACTTTTATGTGGCCTACGAGCACAGTCTGGCCGGCACATTGGGAACGTTTTATGTCTTTTATGATCTCTCGCGCCGCTTTACCCTGCGTGCCCAAGCCGGTGAGCAAAGCGCGATAGACCTGATTTTTACCTTGCGCCATGACTGACCCGGTGGCGCATCAGCCACTTACAATGCCCCCCTGAACTGATCAGTCAAATTGCCGCCTCGCCGTCGTCTAATGGATAAGACGCATGCCTCCTAAGCGTGAAATTCAGGTTCGATTCCTGACGGCGGGACCATCCGAAAGTAACTATTCGGCGAACTCCCCTTGTCGGAGCCTCCCTGTGGGCTGCTCAAAGGGTTGTCTCCAATGTGGTAAAGCCGCAAAAAATCCCGGCAAGCTTGAGCGCAATGCACTGGCGACAATCAACTCCGAGGGATGCATAGCCGGGTTCAT
>CAIYNH010000758.1 GCA_903927495.1 uncultured beta proteobacterium | reverse complement strand
GGGTGGCGTAGATGTCACCGAGTTGGGCCCGACCCAGCGTCGACAGCGTGGACTATCGCTCAGCTTTCAACGCACCAGCATTTTTGCCCAGATGATGGTGCGCCAACAAGTTGAACTAGCCTCTTACAAGACCGGTGTGGCCGACCCGGGCGCTGATGCCGATGCCATTTTGCAAGAGCTTGATTTGTTGAATCTGTCGCATGCTGTGGCTGCCGATCTGGGTTATGGTGAACAGCGTCGTCTGGATTTGGCCTTGGCGCTGGTTGGTCGCCCAACAGTGTTGTTGTTGGATGAACCTATGGCGGGCCTGTCGGTAAAGGAGTCGCATGACTTGGCCAAACACCTGAAGTCTCTGACCTCGCGCTGGGATGTCTCGGTGCTGCTGGTCGAGCATGACATGGACGTGGTGTTTGGCATCTCGGATGTCGTGACGGTGTTTGAACTCGGCCGCGTGATCGCCAGTGGCGAACCAGCCACCGTGCGGGCTGACCCACGGGTGCGCACCGCTTATCTTGGGAGCGCAGCATGACCGCTTTATTAAAACTCGAACAGGTCAATGCTTTTTATGGGGCCGCCCATATTTTGTATGACCTGGATTTGACGGTAAACGTCGGTGAACGTGTTGCGCTGGTCGGACGCAATGGTGTCGGCAAGACCACAGTGGTCAATACCATTCTGGGACTGGCGACGCTGAAACGCGGGCAAATTCATTTGGGTTCCTACCCACTGAAAAAAACCCGCCCTTACGTGGCAGCACAGCACGGTGTGGTGGTGGTGCCGCAGGGGCGACGCATTGTGGCCAACTTATCGGTCGAGGAAAACCTGTTGCTGGGGGCTGCCGTGGGTCGCAAAGGTCCCTGGACTCTGCCCGAAATCTACAAACTTTTTCCCATTCTGCAAGAACGTGCCCACACGCCAGGCACGGCCTTATCGGGTGGTCAGCAGCAAATGCTGGCGGTGGGGCGGGCGTTGATGGCCAATCCCTCGCTGATCTTGCTCGACGAACCCACTGAAGGACTGGCACCGGTGATCGTGGA
This sequence comes from uncultured beta proteobacterium, assembly GCA_903927495.1. Lineage (GTDB taxonomy): Bacteria > Pseudomonadota > Gammaproteobacteria > Burkholderiales > Burkholderiaceae_C > Rhodoferax. The sequence continues at coordinate 1,922 of CAIYNH010000758.1, read as the reverse complement.
TCAGCTCGCTGATATTTTCAACCAGGTTGCCGATCAGGGCACTGCGCTGCTGTTGATTGAGCAAAACATGAGTCTGGTGGTGCGAGTGGCCAAGCGCTATTGCGCCATGGCCAAGGGTTCAGTGGTGGCCCAAGGGGCGGTGGAAAACACCCGTCAGAGCCTGCTCAATCTTGAAAGCCATGTGATGGTTTGAATGTTTTTTTGAAGGTAACGGCCGCCGGACCGAATCCGGTCACTTTTAGTTATTCTGGAGACAACAACATGTTCAAAATGAAACCCCTGCACCGCACAATTGCGGCACTTACCCTGGCTGCATCGCTGCCAATGACGGTCATGGCACAGGGCAAAGAACCGATTAAAGTCGGCCTGGTTTCGTCCAAGTCTGGTGTTTTTGCCGAGCAGGGTGGGGAAGTCATCAGCGCCATCAAATTTGCCATCGACGAGGCCAATGCCAAAGGCGGTGTCGACGGGCGCAAGGTCGAGGTGTCCGAGGGTGACGACGAGAGTACACCCGATGCTGGACGTCGTGTGGCCGAGAAGTTGTCTCGTGATGGCTACAACCTGTTGATTGGCGCGGTGCCGTCGTCGATCTCTTTGGCGATCATCCAAAATCTGGAGCGCTGGGACGCAGCTTATTTTGTTCAGGCCTCCAAGTCCGACAAGATCACCACCGACAGCTGCAAGGTGCGCGGCATCCGGACCAACCACTCTGACTCGATGGACATTGCCATGATCAAAGAGTGGGCCAAAACCATCAAAGGCAATACCTTTGCTACCCTTGGTGCTGACTATATCTGGGGTCGTGACTCTGCCGAGTCTTTCAAGAAGGCAGTTGAATCGCAGGGCAAGAAAGTTCCATTGAGCCTGTACGTGCCCATGGGCACCAAGGATTTCTCTCCGTACATTGCCCAGCTTAAGGCTGCCAGTGTGGATGCGATTTGGGTGGCTGAGGTGGGGCGCGATGCCATTGCCTTCATGAAGCAGGCACAAGAGTTTGGCCTGGTTCCCAAGACGCCGCTGTTGACCCACGCGATGTTGTCAAACTTCATGATCAACGCAGTTGGCAGTGCCTATGAAGGTGTACCGGGCAACCTGGGCTACTCGCCCGACCTCGATAACCCACGTAACAAGGACTTCGTTAAATCGTTCAAGGCCAAGTTCAACCGCCTGCCCACCGATGTCGAAGGCCAGGCTTACAACGGCATCCAGGTGATGTTTGAAGGCGTGAAGCTGGCCAAGAGTGTGAATCCGGCCGACATCGTCAAGGCACTTCGCAACAACGTCACGCTCGACACCATCTACGGCAAGGTGGCCTTGCGCGCCGCCGACAACCAGCTCGTGCTGCCCAATTTCGTGGGTCGTGTCAAAAAGGTTGACGGCGTACTTCGTCAAGTGGTCGAGCAGTCCTTTGAGGCATCCCTAACCCCCCCGGCGTCACCGCTTTGCGTTCTGTGATACCTGTGAGCCAGTACTTTTAGAAAAGTTTTCAAGATGACCTCAAACTCCTCTCCTCGTTTTCAATGGCAAGATGCATTTTTGCTGGCAAGTCAACTCACTGACGACGAACGTGCCGTGCGCGATGCGGCACACGCCTACTGCCAGGATCGGCTCGCACCCCGTGTGCTGGCGGCTTTTCGTAATGAGAGCACAGATCCTGCCATTTTTCGCGAGATGGGGGAGCTGGGGTTGTTGGGAACCACCATTCCGGAGATCTATGGCGGTGCCGGGATGAACTACGTGTGCTACGGGCTGGTAGCGCGTGAAGTTGAATCCATTGATTCGGGTTACCGTTCGATGATGAGCGTGCAATCGTCTTTGGTGATGGTGCCAATCAACGAGTTCGGCACCGAGGCACAAAAGCAGAAATACCTGCCCAAACTGGCCTCCGGTGAATACATCGGGTGTTTTGGTCTGACTGAGCC
>CAIYNH010000757.1 GCA_903927495.1 uncultured beta proteobacterium | reverse complement strand
GGGTCAACGACCTGGCCAAAGACTTTAATGCCAGCCAAAAAGATTTCAAGATAGTGCCCACCTACAAAGGCAGTTATGACGAATCCATGACTGCTGCGGTGGCGGCGTTTCGTGCCGGCAATGCACCGCACATTTTGCAGGTGTTCGAAGTCGGCACCGCCACCATGATGGCCAGCAAAGGGGCTATCGTGCCAGTCGCACAAGTCATGAAAAATGCCGGCTACAAGTTTGATCCCACCGCGTATGTCTCAGCGGTGGCTGGCTACTACACCGCACCCAATGGCCAGATGCTGAGCTTTCCGTTCAACAGCTCGACCACTGTTTTTTATATCAACAAAGACGCTTTCAAAGCCGCTGGACTTGACACCAACAACGCCCCCAGCACTTGGCCTGAAGTGGCTTTGGCAGCGGCCAAGCTCAAGGCCAGCGGGCACAAGTGTCCGTTCACAACCGCCTGGCAGGGCTGGACCCAACTGGAAAGCTTCTCAGCCTGGCACAACGTTGAATTCGCCAGCAAATCCAATGGGCTGGCGGGTCTGGATGCGCGGCTGAAAGTCAATTCACCACTGCACCAGCGCCACATTGAGAACCTGGCCAACATGGCCCAACAAAACCTGTTTATTTACAAAGGTCGCGGCAACGTGCCCGAAGCCAGCTTTGTCTCCGGAGAGTGCGCCATGATCACCACATCGGCTGGTTTTTATGGCAATGTCGCCAAGAACGCCAAGTTTGGTTATGGCGTTGCCACCCTGCCCTATTACCCGGATGTACCCGGCGCACCGCAAAATACCGTGATTGGTGGTGCCAGTTTGTGGGTGATGGCTGGCAAGAAGCCCGATGAGTACAAGGGCGTAGCCACATTTTTCAACTACATCTCCAGCCCCGAAGTGCAGTCTGCCAGCCACAAGCGCACCGGCTACCTGCCCATCACCACGGCGGCTTACCAGCTGACTGAAAAATCAGGTTTCTACAAAGAGAAACCCGGAACGGATGTGGCCGTCAACCAGATGATCCGTAAAGTCACCGACAAGAGCCGTGGCATCCGCTTGGGCAACTACGTGCAGATTCGCCAAGTGGAGGACGAAGAACTTGAACAAGTCTGGAGCGGTAAAAAATCAGCCAAAGACGCACTTGATGCCATCGTGAAACGCGGCAACGAGTATCTGGAACGTTTCCAAAAAGCCAACAAGTCTTAAGTCAAGCCACCAAGACCTGAAGCAGCGTCGCAAAATAGCTGTGGAAAAACGCGTCCAATTTGGCTCGTCATGGCTGCCTTGGGTGCTTTTGTCACCCCAGGTGGTGGTTATCAGCGTGTTTTTCTTCTGGCCCGCGGCGCAAGCCTTGTTGCAATCGTTCCAGGTGCAGGACGCATTTGGCACTTCCACCGAGTGGGTCGGGCTGGAAAACTTCAGGCACTTGCTGGACGACGAGAGTTATTTGGCTTCGTTCAAGACGACGGCAATTTTTTCGTTACTGGTGGCCGTACTGGGCATTGGCATATCTCTGATGTTGGCCATTTTTGCCGACCGCATCATGAAGGCAGCGATGCTCTACAAGACCCTGCTGATCGTGCCTTACGCCGTGGCCCCAGCGGTCGCCGGTGTGCTGTGGGTCTTCATGTTTTCACCCTCGTTGGGGGTAGTGGCCTACGCCCTGGGGCAGCTTGGCATCAACTGGAACCATTTGCTCAACGAAAATCATGGCATGGCCCTGATTGTGATGGCCGCTGTCTGGAAACAAATCTCATACAACTTTCTATTCTTTCTGGCGGGCTTGCAATCCATTCCCAAGTCACTGATTGAGGCCGCGGCGATTGACGGTGCCAAACCGTGGCGGCGTTTTTGGACCATCCAGTTTCCCCTGTTGTCTCCCACCACGTTCTTCTTGCTGGTTATCAACATGGTGTATGCCTTTTTTGACACCTTTGCAATTGTGGATGCCACCACCCACGGCGGTCCGGGGCAGGCCACCTCGATTCTGGTTTACAAGGTCTATTACGACGGCTTCAAGGCCATGGATTTGGGCGGCTCAGCGGCGCAGTCGGTGATCCTGATGACGATCGTGATTGCGCTCACCGTTTTTCAGTTCCGCTTTGTTGAAAAGAAAGTGAACTACTGAGATGGTCGAACGCAGCCCTTTTTTGACTGTGCTGGCCCATGCGGTCATGATCATTGGTGTGCTCATCGTCGCCTTTCCGCTGTACCTGGCGTTTGTCGCGTCGACCCACACCGCCCAGGAAATTGTGCAGGCACCGATGCCGCTCTTGCCAGGCAGCCACCTCTGGGAAACATATAGCAAAGCGTTGATCGGTGGCGGAACAGGGTCGGGTTCAACAGCCCCGGTGGCCCACATGATGTGGGTCAGCCTGGTAAGTGCACTGGTGATTACGTTTGGCAAAATTTCAATTTCTTTGCTGTCGGCATTTGCCATCGTGTATTTTCGTTTTCGCTTCAAGGGGTTTTTCTTTTGGGCAATTTTTATTACCCTGATGCTGCCGGTTGAGGTGCGCATTGGGCCAACCTACAAAGTCGTGTCAGACCTGGGCATGCTCAACACCTATGCCGGACTGACCATTCCATTGATTGCCTCGGCCACGGCGACATTTTTGTTTCGCCAGTTTTTTATGTCGGTGCCGGACGAGCTCACCGAAGCGGCGCGCATTGACGGTGCCAGTCCGATGCGTTTTTTCATCGACATTTTGCTGCCACTGTCAAAAACATCAATCGCCGCGCTATTTGTGATTCAGTTCATTTACGGCTGGAACCAGTATCTTTGGCCGCTGCTTGCCACCACTTCAGAAGACATGTACCCGGTGGTGGTGGGTATCAAAATGATGGTGGCCGGGGGCGATTCACAAAACGAATGGAACGTGGTCATGGCCACAGCCTTGCTGGCCATGCTGCCGCCGGCCATGGTCGTGATGCTGATGCAGAAATGGTTTGTTAAAGGCCTCGTTGACACTGAGAAATAATGGCTTCAATCACACTTAAAAACGTCATCAAACGCTACGGGTACGGCAAAACGGTCAACCAAGTGATCCATGGTGTCAGTGCTGACATTGCTGACGGCGAGTTCATCGTCATCGTTGGACCCTCAGGCTGCGGCAAATCCACGCTGCTGCGCATGGTGGCGGGCCTGGAAGAAGTCAGCGAAGGCCAGATTTCTATTGGCAATCGCGTGGTCAACGACCTCGAACCGGCAGAGCGCGACATCGCGATGGTATTTCAGAACTACGCGCTGTACCCGCACATGAGTGTCTTCGAGAACATGGCCTACGGTCTCAAAATCGCCAGGGTACCCACCGAGGAAATCAAAACCCGGGTTAACAAGGCTGCCAAAATTCTCGAGATTGGCCCATTTTTACAGCGTAAACCGCGTGAACTCTCGGGTGGTCAGCGCCAGCG
>CAIYNH010000756.1 GCA_903927495.1 uncultured beta proteobacterium | reverse complement strand
GTCCAGACCGTGTCGGTTGCCTGACCACGGCCCAGCACCACCCGCACAGTGATTTCGGATTGCTGCATCACGCATTGACCGTCTTCTTCACGGTAATCCGGGTTGCGCCCGCCTTGTGCTGCCACAAGCACATCATCCAGGTACAAATCTATGCCGGTTTGATCCAGGTCGGCAATGCCAGCGTAGCCTACCGCAGCAAGAATGCGGCCGAGGTTGGGGTCGCTGGCAAAGAAGGCGGTTTTAACCAAGGGTGAATGCGCTATGGCATAGGCGACCTGACGGCATTCCGCCTTGGTGCTTCCGCCTTCGACCTTGATTGCAATGAATTTAGTAGCGCCTTCACCGTCTCGCACAATGGCTTGAGCCAGTTTTAGTGCAACATCCAGCATGGCAGCCCTGAGTATCTGGCCTTGGGGGCTGTCCAGCGATTGAATACCAGCGTGCTGGGCCTTGTTGGTGGCAATCACCACAAACGAGTCGTTGGTTGAGGTATCGCCGTCGACTGTGATGCGGTTGAATGAGCCTTCGGCCAACTCGGTCGCCAGTTGTTTCATCACATTCGGGTTCACCGTGGCATCGGTGGCCATAAAGCCGAGCATTGTTGCCATGTTGGGGCGGATCATGCCAGCACCTTTGCTGATGCCCGTGATGCTAACCAGCACACCATCAATCTTCACTTGCGCGCCAAATGCCTTGGGCGCGGTATCTGTCGTCATGATGGCCTCGGCGGCGCGCATCCAGTTGTCAGCTTTGGCATCAGCCACGGCAGCAGTCAGTCCTGCCTCGATCCGTTCAACTGGCAGGGTTTCCATGATCACACCCGTAGAAAATGGCAAAACTTGTGCTGCGTGCACACCCAGGCGCTCAGCCAATGCAACGCAGGTGCTGACCGCGCGTTCGAAGCCATCGGCACCTGTACCCGCGTTGGCATTGCCGGTGTTGATCAGCATGGCCCGAATGCCTGTGTTTCGCGCCAGATGTTCGCGACAAATTTGCACTGGCGCGGCACAAAATCTGTTTTGGGTGAATACCCCGGCAACCGAAGCACCCTCGTCGATCAGTACCACGGTTAAATCCTTGCGGTTGGATTTACGAATGCCAGCCTCCGTGATCCCAATGTGTACACCAGCAATGGGAAATAGTTCAGCAGGGTTGGGCGCAGAAAGGTTCACAGACATAACTTCTTTCAGATTTCAGAGCTTGCGAGCGATGGAATTGGCGATTGCCAGAGTTTTTTCAGTGTCAGTAGTGTCGCAATCCAGCACCATGGATTGCCACGCTTCACAGAGAGAACAACTACAAAGCTGGGCTATTTTTATGCCAGCTTTCCGTGGCAGTGCTTGTATTTCTTGCCGCTGCCACAAGGGCAAGGTTCATTGCGGCCAACACGGGGAATTTCAACCGGCACCGTGGCAGCATCGACCGAGGTTTGCACGTCACCGGTTTCGGTGGGTGCACTGTAGGTCACGTTGCTCATACGTTCAGCACGACTTTCCATCTCGACTGCGGCAGCTGCAGCTTCTTCGTTGGATTGAATCCGTACTGTCATCAGCACCTTTGTGACTTCGTTCTTTACAGCATCGAGCATTTGGCCGAACAACTCGAATGCTTCACGTTTATATTCCTGCTTGGGTTGCTTTTGAGCATAGCCTCGCAGATGAATACCCTGACGCAAATAGTCCAGCGAACTGAGGTGGTCGCGCCAATTGCTGTCGATGCTTTGTAGCAGCACCATCCGCTCAAACTGAGTAAAGCTGTCAGCTCCGACCTGACCCACTTTGTCGTCAAAGGTCTTGTTGGCGTGTACCCGCACTGTCTCCAAAATGTCAAGATCGGTGATGGCGCTGGCAGCATTCACCTGGTGTTGCAGTGGCAAGGTGATTTCCCATTCATCAGCCAGCATGCGCTCTAGCGCAGGCAAATTCCATTGCTCTTCTACCGATTCATGAGGCACAAATTGGCGAACGATGTCCTGGAAGCAGCCTTCGCGCAGTGACTGAATCTGGGCTGAAAGGTCGGATGCGTCTAAAATTTCGTTGCGTTGCTGGTAAATTACTTTACGCTGGTCGTTCGAGACATCGTCGTACTCGAGCAATTGCTTACGCATATCAAAATTACGTGCTTCAACTTTACGTTGGGCACTTTCGATGCTGCGCGTCACCATGCTCGCCTCAATGGCCTCGCCTTCGGGCATTTTGAGACGTTCCATGATGGCTTTGACGCGCTCGCCGGCAAAAATTCGCATCAGTGAATCGTCCAGACTCAAGTAGAAGCGCGATGAGCCTGGGTCACCCTGCCGGCCGGAGCGCCCACGCAACTGGTTGTCGATACGCCGCGATTCATGCCGTTCGGTGGCGATGATACGCAGTCCTCCCAAGCCCGTTACTTGTTCGTGGTCTTTCGTCCACTGACTGCGAATGACTTCCACTTGCTGCTGCTTTTGCGCAGAATCCAGGGTTTCATCGCTCTCGATGAGTTCAATCACTTTGCTTATATTTCCGCCTAGCACAATGTCGGTGCCCCGGCCGGCCATGTTAGTGGCAATGGTGATCATCTTTGGGCGACCAGCTTGCGCCACGATATCGGCCTCACGCGCGTGCTGCTTGGCATTGAGCACCTGATGCGGCAGACTTTCCTTTTCAAGCAAAGCTGCGATGACTTCAGAGTTTTCAATAGATGTTGTGCCCACCAGTACCGGTTGCCCACGCTCATAGCACTCCCGAATGTCCTGGATGGCAGCATCGTATTTTTCGTGCGTGGTTTTATAGACCCGATCCAACTGATCAGTGCGTTTGCTCGGCCTATTTGGCGGCATGACCACGGTCTCGAGGCCGTATATTTCCTGAAACTCGTAGGCTTCGGTATCGGCGGTTCCGGTCATTCCGGCCAACTTGCTGTACAGGCGAAAGTAATTCTGGAAGGTGATCGAAGCCATCGTCTGGTTTTCCGGCTGGATGGCGACGCCCTCTTTGGCCTCTACGGCCTGGTGTAACCCGTCGCTCCAACGCCGCCCGGTCATCAGTCGACCCGTAAACTCATCCACGATCACCACTTCACCGGCCTGCACAACGTAGTGCTGATCACGATGGTAGAGCCGGTTGGCTCGCAAGGCTGCATACAAATGGTGCATCAGGGTGATGTTGGCCGGGTCGTACAGGCTCGCACCTTCGGCAATCAGGTCCATCTCAAAAAGAATACGCTCTGCGTTTTCATGCCCACGCTCGGTCAAGAACACCTGATGACTTTTTTCATCGAGCGTGAAGTCACCCACTTTGGTGATGCCTTCACCAGTGTGCGGATCTGCCTCACCTTCCTGTTGTTCAAGTTGCGGCACGATCCGGTTGATAGCCACATAAAGATTGGTTTGATCCTCAGCCTGCCCACTGATGATCAGCGGGGTGCGAGCTTCATCAATCAGGATCGAGTCAACTTCGTCGACTATGGCGTAATTCAGACCACGCTGGACCCGGTCGGCTGCTTCATAGACCATGTTGTCGCGCAGATAGTCAAAGCCGTACTCATTGTTGGTCCCGTACGTGATGTCAGCCCGATAGGCTGCCTGTTTTTCTTCACGCGCCATGTTAGGCAGGTTAATGCCAACAGACAGGCCAATAAAGTTATAGAGCTTGCCCATCCACTGTGCATCACGGTTGGCCAGGTAGTCATTGACCGTAACCACATGGACCCCCTTACCTGATAGCGCATTCAGGTAAACCGGGAGCGTGGCGGTCAGGGTCTTACCTTCGCCGGTGCCCATTTCCGAAATTTTCCCATCGTGCAACGACATTCCACCAAGCAATTGCACGTCGAACGGGCGCATTTTCATGACACGTTTGGAACCCTCCCGGACCACCGCAAACGCTTCTGGCAGGAGCGCGTCAAGCGTTTCACCTTTGGCAAGGCGATCTTTGAATTCGTTAGTTTTGCTGCGCAAGTCCTCCTCTGAGAGCTTCTCATAGCCCGCTTCGAGCGAGTTTATTTTCGCCACAACATGGCGGTATTTTTTGAGCAGGCGGTCATTTCGACTGCCGAAAATTTTAGTAAGGAAATTGGTGGCCATGAATACGGGGCGAGCAATCCAACCCAAGGGGTCAGCAGTGCAACGCCATCCTGTTTATTTACGATCTGACTGAAATGGGGACGACTGGAGTGAATACAAACATTTGCGCGAGCAACCGCTGCAAGCTTACTGTCGCGATTTTAGCTTTGCGTGAGAAGTCAGCTCGAAACTTCATTTTCTAGGGGTTGCACTAACTTGCGAAACTTTGCTGCCGGGTGTTCTACCGAGCGCTGCTAACTGCTGACTTCTCAGGTTTTTTCCGGCCAGGAGAAATTTTTGTGGATCCTGCGGTATACCTTGTACCAATACCTCAAAGTGCAAATGAGCGCCAGTGGAACGGCCACTGTTGCCTACTTCTGCAATTTTTTGACCGCGCCGGATCAAATCCCCTTTTTTCACCAGAACGCGGGAGGAGTGTGCGTAGCGGGTAATCAGATCGTTGCCATGATCAATTTCAACCATTTTGCCGTACTCCTGATGGTATTCCTGAGTCACTACCACCCCTCCGGCTGCTGCCAGCACGGGGTCGCCCATGCTGGCCTGAAAATCCAGTCCGGTGTGCAGGGCCGAACGTCCGGATACGGGATCAATACGCCAACCAAAAGCTGAACCGACTTCGCC
>CAIYNH010000755.1 GCA_903927495.1 uncultured beta proteobacterium | reverse complement strand
GGCTCCAGTATTGTTTTGTTGTCATCATCGTGCTCGTTTTTCCATCTGAAGTTAGATGGCACCAGCATGGCGAATTCAGATTCAGTTTACAAGTCTGGGGTTCGTGGAGCGCTTACTGATCAACCGCTGCATGAAGCTAGCACCAACCAGTAGAGTGCCTAATACCGACTGGCGTCAAATTTCGCTATCTCGGCAACCAGATTCTGGCGTTTTAGCTGTGTATTTTTCTCCAAATGCACCCAGTCGACTAGTACGCCATTAGGTTCGTACCCTGGCACCAGTTCTTCCAGTTCAGCTCGGATCGCAGGCACGTCATTGGCATTCAGCGCTGCAATCAACCCTTGTAGACTGATATTTAACTTGGCTAAAGGCTCAAAATGCTCATGTGCTTTCATGATACGCGGGTGCTTGGTAGGCAATGGATTTTCGCCGATCAATAACTCTTCGTAGAGCTTTTCGCCAGGACGTAGGCCGGTGACCGCAATTGCAATATCCCCATCCGGATTATTCGTGTCACGCACTGTTAGGCCCGACAGTTCCACCATGCGGCAAGCCAGATCAACAATGCGCACGGGCTCGCCCATGTCCAACACAAACACTTCCCCACCGGTGGCCATAGCGCCAGCCTGAATTACCAACTGCGCAGCCTCCGAAATGGTCATGAAGTAGCGAGTGATACCGGGGTCGGTCAAGGTAATGGGGCCACCGTCCTTGATCTGCTGACGGAACTGCGGCACAACTGATCCAGATGAACCAAGCACATTGCCAAAACGCACCATACTAAAACGTGTCTTCCAACCGCGCTCAAACGATGCTGCCGCCATCGCTTGTAGCAACATCTCTGCGAGTCGCTTGCTCGCGCCCATCACGTTGGTAGGCCGCACTGCCTTGTCGGTACTGATGAGCACAAAATCTTCCACACCAATTTTTGCCGCCACTTTGGCAGTAGTCCATGTGCCCAGAACATTGTTTTTGATCCCCTCGCCTGGGTTGTGCTCCACCATGGGCACATGTTTGTAAGCGGCAGCGTGATACACAATTTGCGGTTGCCAAGTGCCCATGATCTCGGTCATGCGGTCTTTGTCGCACACCGAAGCTAGCAACGGCAACAGTCTCACTTCGCTCCAATCGTTTTGGATCAGTATCTTGATCAGACTCTGATGTACCGTATAAAGAGCGACCTCGCTTAGCTCAATCAGCAGCAGTTTGCTGGGCTTGAATTGGAGAATTTGGCGGCATAACTCGCTACCGATAGAGCCACCAGCACCTGTGACCAACACTACTTTGTTGTGGATCTTGCTTCTCAACAGAACGGTGTCTGGTGGCACGGCATCGCGGCCTAGCAGGTCCTCAATGTCAAGATCGCGCAGGTCGCTGATCTGCACGCGGCCTTGGGCAAGATCGATAAGTCCGGGTAGTGTGCGCACTGCTACGCCCGCATGGCGGATCTGTGCTAGCACCTCGTTACGCCGCTGCCTGCTCGCAGAAGGAAGGGCCAACAGCACAGTACTAACCTGTAGACGTTCGACCAACTCCTTCAGATGGTCCGGGTTGTAAATCCGCAGGCCGTTCATCACGTGCCCATGCAGGCGCTCGTCGTCGTCCAAAAAACCAACGGCACGCATTTCTGCGTTATGGACTAAGGCGCCTGCCAGTTGATGACCCGCCGATCCAGCGCCGTAAATGAGCACCTTTCCCAAAGAGTTGCGTTGGATTTCGCTCAAATAGCCGCCGCTAAGCCAATAGCGCCCCAAAACCCGCGAAACACCGACTGCCAGCGCCAATAGAACAGGTTGCAGTAGGCCAAGGGAACGAGGAACACCTGGCAAAGCCAGTGCTGACAGCGCAGCAGCATACAGCACGCCGTAGCCTATGGACGCCTTCATTACGGTAATGAAGCCCGGCAGACTGATGTACCTGAAAAGCGTGTGGTACATGCCGGCAACCCAATAAATCGGCAAAGCCAAACCAACTGACAAGCCAACCGCCAGCAGTTGATCGTCAAGAAATAGACTCCGGCTGTCATGTACCAACCCTACCGCCACACAAAAAGTAATAGCGCACAGCAAAGTGTCGACGCCAATCGCCAACGCGCGCTTGCGTGAACGCGGCAAGGTCAATAGCTGCCCTACGAAACGATTCACTGGGACTCCCAATCGATGCTCTGACTATCGTCAGAATTACATTGATATTTTATTATTCAATTATAGATTAGTCGACGCTCATCATAACCCAACCAATTTATCGACACAATCACGCAAAAGGATTTCCATCACGCGAAGTAACGATGCGATCTCCGCCCGGTGGGGGGCGGGGTACCAATGCCTGCTTCCTGCGTGCCAACAACAGCACATCAGCTGGCGCATTGATGGCCTGCAGAATGCCTTGCAACCCAGCCAGTGCCTTCTCGCGTGACAAAACTGCAATCACCGTCAGAAAACACAGTTTGATGTCGAGCCAAAGAGACCGGTTTTCTATGTAAAGCAATCCGAGCATGCTTTTGCCTGGGCGAATCAACTGGTTGTAGGCAATGTCTGGGTCCGACTGGTCTTTCAGAATATCGCCCTCGTCTGAAAAAACGATGGAGGATATGTCTGTAATGCCTGGCTTGACGCTCAACAATTTTCGCTCGACCGGCGTGTACAAGTCCGTCTCGCGTTTAACGTTGGGGCGTGGCCCTACCAGACTCATATCGCCCTTAAACACATTCCACAATTGGGTCAATTCATCGAGCTTATAACGGCGGATGAACTGGCCCACCGCCGTGATTCTGTTGTCGTTTGCACCCGTAGAGTCCACGCCTGACTTGTCAGCGTTGATGACCATAGAACGCAGCTTGACCATCTTGAAAGGGCGATCATTCTTGCCCACACGCATAGCCACATAAAACGGGGAATGCCCATCTTGTCGCCATACCAAAAACATCACCGGCAATAACACGGGGCTTGCCAGTACCAACCCAACACCTGATGCTACAAAATCAAAAACTCTCTTCAGCATACTTTGTCCATCATTTTTGCCGCCTGCGACACCAGCGTTGCAACCGTTGGGTAATAGGCCTTTTCAAGTACCCGTGAAGTAGGGGCGGGCGAAAATGGCAAAGTCAACCGGGCGGGCGACTTCTTCAACACGCCCGGCGCAATTTTTTCGACCACGCTGGCAATCACCTCACCGGCCATGCCGCACGGCCCCCAGCCACCGTCTACAACCAACAAGCGTCCTGTTTTTGTTACTGAGGCAACAATGCTCTGGGCGTCAAAAGGGTTGAGTACACGCAGATCAATCACCTCAGCCGATATGCCTTGTTGCTCAAGCAGCACCGCAGCTTCCAGAGACAAACGTGTTGAATAGCTCGATGCCACCAGCGTCAGGTCTGCACCCTCACGCATGCACTTCGGGCGTTCCAAAGCAAGCGAGCGTTCAACAACCGGTGGCAAATCATCTTCAAGATCATAAAGCCAGCGGTCATCAATAAATACCACCGGGTCAGGGC
>CAIYNH010000754.1 GCA_903927495.1 uncultured beta proteobacterium | reverse complement strand
CGCCGTAGTACTGGTTCACGCCACCGGTACCGTTAACCATTAGCGCCTTAGCGATGGATTGTTGATTGGGCGTATTGGTGATGGCTGCGTTGAAGGAAGCTGTCGTGTAACTCGTACCAAGGCCAATCACACTACCCGTCGCTATGTTGAAGATCACATTGCGGCTCATATCGCTGGTCACGGTACCAAAGTAGCCCGACACAGCACCGTCCGCGAAATTAAAGAGTTTGGCTTTCTCTCCAAGCCCAAATTCAAATCCAAGGAGCTGATGCAGATTCAGGACCGATCCCGCTTTGAGTGCAAGTTTTCCCGACACCACCACTTGGTCAAAGCCGGTCGGCAATCCGGCACCGGCAAGGCCAGCAACTTCCATGATCGCTGTAGACCCTGTGTCCAGCGTCAAGTCCGTAAAGCTCAACACACCCGGTGAGTTTCCCGGTGCGATCGTACCGTTGAGCCCGATCGTGGTCGCCCCGGTAACGGAACCTACGCCTGTGAGTTGACCACCGCCAGATACGTTCAAGGACGTGGCGGTGACAGAGCCTGCAACGGAATTCACACCGGAACTGATGCCGTTACCGAGGTGGAGAACTCCGCCGTTATCAACAGTGATGCCGCTGGCAGCGACACTGCCAACCACATTCAAGTCGGTGCTCGCACCTGACACATTCATGTTGCCTGTGGTATTCATTGTTCCGGTATTCCCCACGGTGAACGCACCCGAACTCACAGTCACCACACCGCTGCCCGTGACACTGCCGGTGTAGCTTCCGCCATTGACCAACGATATGTTGTTGCTACCCAGGTTCAGGGCACCGGCACCGGTCAGGTCATGGATCGATTGGTCACCCGTCTGCAGTGTCAAGGCAGCACCCGTGGAGACATCCACATTCAGCGCGTTACTCAAAATGCCGGCACCGTCGACAATCACGAAACCTTGGCGAATATTCAAGGCTGACGGCGCGAAGCTACCTGCCACACCGTTGAGGGTCAAGTTGCCTGTACCGAACTTGTTCACGTAGCCCGTTCCGGTGATAGCGCCGGTGTAGGTTCCATTGCCCGTTTGGTTCAGGGTGTACGCGACTGCGGCACCGTTCAGGTTAATCGTGCCACCAGTGCCAGAGAGTGAACCTGTTGACAGGTTACTTGCCGTCGTCAATGTGCCCGCGTTTTGAACCAGTGCGCCAGTGACCGCCAGCGAAGCGGTAGAGACCACATCGATGTGGCCCGAATTCGTAAGGCTACTCACCAAGGCCGTCGCATTGTTTGTCAAATTGACCGCGCCGGCATTGTTCAAATTGCTGTGAAAATTGCTCGCTCCCGCAGTGAGATTGACCACGCCGGTGGACGTGTTGGTCGAGTTGTTGCTGACATCCAGAGTTCTACCGCCGGCATTAAAGGTTGCACGATTGTCCAACGATGCCAGGATGGTCGAAGACCCAGCCTTCAAATTGATCGTACCGCCAACGTTGTTTGTCGTTGCGCCATCCGTCACGGTCAAGTTGCCATTGGCATTGACATTGACGGTGCCACTGTTGCTCATGGTGCTCATCGCAGCCAACGTGGAAGCGGCAACGGTCGTGGTGCCGCTATTGGTGAGCGAACCGATGGTGTCTGTGGTGCCGATGAGGTAGCTGGCACCTGCATTCACGGCCACTGCCAGCGTGTCGGCAAGGGTGCCGCCGCCCGTGCTGTCCACGCTGCCTGCGCTCACGGTTAAACCGCCAGTGAAGGTGTTCGCACCCGTCAGGTTCAACACGCCAGTGCCGGTCTTGGTCAAGGCACCAGCGCCGGTAAATTGGCCGCTGTACACGGAGGCGGCAGTCTGTTGCAGCGTCAAGTTCGCTGCTGCCGACAATGCGGTAACCCCAGCACCTTGATAACCACCACTATTGGTCAGTCTGGCGCCCGTGACGTTGATGGTGCCATTGTTGGTCAGCGTCGAGGCGGCGGTAATGTCAGCGACCTGGTTCATCACACCACCGACTTGGTTCAGCACCGTACCTGTTCTACCGACGCCAATATCGGCAATCAAGTTGGCATTGAGATTGGTAACGCCACCGTTGGTGTTGGTCAGTGACGCCACTGTCTGCACGGCATTGACCGAGGTGATGCCGCTGTTGCTCACCACACCAATGGTGTCCACGGTGCCGGCCACAAAGGTCGCACCCGTGTTCACCGTCACCGTGCCTTGGTCATACAGGGTGCCGCCGACGGTCGTGTCTATCGTGCCGGCAGCAACAGTTAGGCCACCCGTGAAGCTGCTGCCACCCGTCAGCGTCAAGGTGCCGACGCCACCTTTGACAAGAGAACCTGCGCCCACGACCCGACCGCTGTAAGTGCTGCTTCCCGATTGGTTGATGATGAGCGTGTTTTGCACGCCTCCGTTAGCACCGCCGAGGTCCACAACAGCGGCAGCACCGCCGGCAAAACCGGTTGTGGCAATCGTCCGCGTTGCCGCAGTTTCAACTGTGACGCTGAATGGACTGACCAGCCCACCGGGCG
>CAIYNH010000753.1 GCA_903927495.1 uncultured beta proteobacterium | reverse complement strand
TGTGCGTGATGGTCGAGGGACGTTGTGCACTCTCAAGCTACGTGACTGGCGAAGCACCCAACACCAACGGTGTCTGCTCGCCACCCAAGGCTGTGCGCTGGGTGGAAACTCCGCTGGGCCGCGAATCGCGCTTGAACGGTGTCCTGATAGACCGCTATGGTGCCGGTGAAAACGCGGGTTACCCGACGCTGTGCAAAGGCCGCTTTGACGTGGAGGACGACAAGAATTACTATGCCATTGAAGAACCCACCAGTTTGAATACCCTGTCGCTGCTGCCTGATTTAATGAAAATGGGCGTGCGCGCCATCAAGATCGAAGGCCGCCAACGCAGCCCGGCCTATGTGGCACAAGTCACCAAAGTTTGGCGCGCCGCCATCGACAGTTGCCGCGATAACCCGCACCGCTACAGTGCCAAGCCGGCCTGGATCAGCGATCTGGACAAAGTCGCCGAAGGCCAGCAGCACACGCTAGGCGCATACCACCGGCCTTGGAAATGAAACCATCCAGCCCTAATAGTGCTACATTACTAATAGCTACTTACGCTTGTTACATAGGTGTTCAGACCCTATTTCTTGCTATCGAAAGAAATCTGTGAAACTCTCTTTAGGCCCACTGCAGTACTACTGGCGCCGCGACGAGGTGTTGGCTTTTTATGAGGCCGTCGCCAAGTCAGAGGCTGACATCATTTACCTGGGTGAGGCCGTCTGTTCGCGCCGCCACGAAGTGCGTCTGAGCGATTGGCTCGATATTGCTGCGGTGTTGCGCGATGCCGGCAAAGAGGTCGTACTGTCAACACAGGTGCTGATCGAATCCGGAGCCGATGTGACCGTGCTGCATAAGATCGCTGACAACGGCCAGTTCATGGTTGAAGCCAACGACATGGGCGCGGTGCATTGCCTGGAGGGCAAAGTGGCATTTGTTGCTGGGCCTCACCTGAATATTTATAACCTGCCCACGCTGCAATGGATGGCCCCACTGGGGCTGCGCCGCTGGGTCATGCCGCTGGAAATGGCCTGTGATGACCTGGCCCTGATGCTGGCCGGATGCCCCCAGGGTCTGCAAACCGAGGTCTTTGTCTATGGCCGTATGCCATTGGCGTTTTCGGCGCGCTGCTTCACCGCGCGTCATCGCAACTTGCCCAAAGACGATTGCCAGTTCAGTTGCATCGACTACCCGGACGGCTTGCTGATGCGCACCCAGGAGAGTGAAGAGTTCCTGGTACTCAATGGCATTCAAACCCAATCTGCCCGCGTGCACAACCTGTTGTCAGAATTGCCCGCCATGCGGGAGATGGGGGTCGATGTGGCACGCATCAGTCCACAGTCACAAAACACCCTGCGTGTCATTTCGCTGTTTCATGGAGTCGCAGCCGGACAAATTTCAGTAGTAGATGCCAGCACTGAAATGACCGGTCTGATGCCCGAGAAAGCCTGCAACGGCTATTGGTATGGCAAACCAGGGCTGGAGCAAATTGCCATCCTGCCAAAATAGACTTCAACACCACTTCAACCTAAGGACTTCATCACCATGAGCGCCAGTCCATTATCGATTCCCGCCCCGATCGGGCAACTTCTGGGACGCCTGCCAGCCTACCCCGGATCGCTGATGTTTGTCACCGGGTTAAACCTGGCCCTGGCCAAGCAATTGGCACCAGACGTTACGCACATGCTGAGTGGCAAAAAATTGCGCCTGCGTGTGACCGATGCCCAGTGGGCGTTTGATTTTGAGTGGCGCAATGGCCGCTTTGCAGCTTGTAAAAACCTGGGTCCGGCTGACCTCACCATCAGCGCCAGCGCACATGATTTTGTGCAACTGGCGCGGCGTCAGGAAGACCCCGACACGCTCTTCTTCAACCGCCGCCTGGCCATGGAAGGCGACACCGAGCTGGGCTTGCTGGTCAAGAACACTATCGATGCCATCGAACTGCCTGTGCTCAACGTCGAGCGATTCAAACCTGCGCACGTATTGGCACAGGCGCGGGAGCACTTCAAGGCACGTTTGGTCAACTTGAAACCCCGCTAAACCAGCATGACAAACGGGTCCATGCTGGCAACCCCGTCGGCACCACTCAAGCATGTGGTGGTGGCCATTTCCGGGGCCAGTGGTGCTGTGTACGGTGTGCGCCTGTTGACCCTGTTGCGTAACATCGGCTGCGTAAAAACCCATTTAATCGTGTCCGAGGCCGGTTGGCTCAATGTGGCACAGGAACTCGATGACAGCCGGGCAGATGTCTTGGCGCTGGCCGATGTGGTGTACCCGGTGCACGTTGTTGGCGCAGCCATTGCCAGTGGTTCGTTCCAGTGCGACGGCATGGTCATCGCGCCCTGCTCCATGCGCACCCTTGGCGCTGTCGCACACGGTTTGTCTGATAACCTGATCACCCGTACCGCCGACGTGATGCTGAAAGAGCGCCGTCGGCTGATTTTGATGGTGCGCGAAACCCCCTTGAATCTGGCGCATTTGCGCAATATGACCAGTGTGACCGAGATGGGCGGCATCATCTTCCCGCCGGTGCCGGGGTTTTATCATCGTCCACAAACTTTGCTCGAAATGGTCGATCACAGCGTAAGTCGGGTGGTCGATCTGCTCGGTTTGCCACAGGAACACGCTCAGCGCTGGGCTGGACTGAGCACAAAAATATAGCAAAAAATGGCCTACCGCGACCTCCGGGACTTCATTGCCCAACTTGAACAATTGGGCGAACTCAAGCGGGTGCGGGCTGAGGTCTCCCCGCATCTTGAAATGACCGCACTGTGCGACCGCACCTTGCGCGCTGGTGGCCCCGCCTTGTTGTTTGAGAACCCCACCGGCCACAGCACACCGGTGCTTGGCAACCTGTTTGGCAGCACCCGCCGGGTGGCGCTGGGCATGGGCGTGAATGACCCCAGCGAGTTGCGCCAGTTTGGTCATGTGCTGGCCACCCTCAAAGAACCCGAAGCGCCCAAAGGTTTCAAAGAACTCATCGGCATGGGCAGCCTGGTCAAAACTCTGTGGGCTATGGCCCCCAAAGAATTGGGCAGCGCGCCGTGTCAGGACATCGTATGGGAAGGTGCTGATGTCGATTTGGCTCGCCTGCCCATTCAGCACTGCTGGCCCGGCGATGTAGCACCGCTCATCACCTGGGGTTTGGTGATTACCCAAGGCCCGCACAAGGCCCGGCAAAACCTGGGCATTTACCGCCAGCAGGTCTTATCACGCAACAAAGTCATCATGCGCTGGCTGGCACAACGCGGTGGCGCGCTAGACTTTAGAGAGCACGCTGCGCTTCACCCAGGCCGTGCGTACCCGGTTTGTGTTGCATTGGGGGCAGACCCGGCAACGATTCTGGGTGCGGTCACCCCGGTGCCCGACTCTTTGAGTGAATACCAATTCGCCGGCCTGCTGCGTGGCAGCCGCACCGAGCTGGTGAAGGCCATCGGCAGCGAATTGCGCGTGCCCGCCTTTGCTGAAATCGTGCTTGAAGGCCACATCTACCCGGATGCCACGCACAAAAGTGGCTTTGAGCACGCACTCGAAGGCCCCTATGGCGACCATACCGGGTACTACAACGAGCAGGATTGGTTCCCGGTCTTCACCATCGACCGTATTACCCAGCGCGCAGATCCGATCTACCACTCCACCTACACCGGCAAGCCGCCCGATGAACCGGCCATGCTGGCGCTGGCCCTGAACGAGCTGTTTGTGCCGCTGTTGCAGCGCCAATACCCCGAGATCACTGACTTTTATTTGCCACCTGAAGGCTGCAGCTACCGGCTGGCGGTGGTGCAGATCAAAAAGGCTTACCCCGGCCACGCCCGGCGCGTGATGTTTGGCATCTGGAGCTTTTTGCGCCAGTTCATGTACACCAAGTTCATTGTTGTGGTGGATGACGACATCAACATCCGCGACTGGAAAGACGTGATCTGGGCCATCACCACCCGGGTCGACCCCACACGCGACACCCTGTTGGCCGACAGCACACCGATTGATTACCTGGACTTTGCCTCGCCCGTGAGCGGCCTGGGCAGCAAAATGGGGCTGGACGCCACCAACAAGTGGCCCGGCGAGACCAGCCGCGAATGGGGCAAGCCTTTGAGCATGAGCCCCGAGGTGACAGCCAAGGTGGAGCAGCTTTGGCAGACCCTGGGTTTGTAAGTTAAATTGGCCTTTAGCGATTACACAGCGTACATTGATAGCTAGCATTTATATAGCTATTAAGTATCAAATGTGACCGCTCAACCTGACTTTTAAGGCCCACTATTTTCCGAAAGTTTCGGCCAAGGACTGTGGGCTTGGGGTACTGTTAATTCACTTGATGCGCGCACGTTGAACTGTTTGCAACTCGCTGGGCAGACTGCCCACGTAATCGGCCAACACTTTCAATTCGGCATTTGAAAATTGTTGGGTCACGCCACCCATGATGGGGTGGGCGCGACCAATCAGGGGTTTGTCATTGGTTTTGTAGGAGCGCAAGGCGGCGTACACATAGTCGCCATGTTGGCCGGCAATCTTCGGATAAATTGGCGCAATGGGTTGGCTTAAATTTGGTCCATGGCAGGTTGTGCAAGCACCTTTAGTCACCAGTTCGCTAGCCTTTGCTGACCCCACTGCAGCGGTGGCGGGAATTGTGGCCGCGACACCATTGGACTCGAAGTAAGCGGCTAAATCGGCGATATCCTGATCACTCAGGCCAGCGGCCATGGTGCGCATCGACGGGTGTTTGCGCTCGCCTACCTTGTAGGCATGCAGTGCGGCACTGAGGTAGCCAGCACTCTGCCCTGAAATTTTGGGTATCTGATAAACCTCAGGAAAACCAATGTGATAACCCTTGATACCATGGCAGCCGATGCAAAGCGCATTTTTTTTTGCACCTGCCAGTGCATTGCCTTGGACATCTTGCGCAAAAGCAGTCAACGAGGAAGAAGTGACAAGCAGCAACCATACAGTCGATAAAAATTTGTTCATAGTGCGAAGCAATTCGTAAAAGGCAGCAGGCGATTTGATAAATGTCAAACAATTATAAGAAAGCCGCAAACGCTCCAGACTTCACGTAAACCCGGTGGGGGTTTCCCCGCCCCTTATGACGGCAAATTCACACTGTAAAATTTTGATGAATGAAAAATGTGCACCGTATTTGCTGCGCGGCAGTGCTGCGACTTTGCGCATGGGTGCAAGGTTAAAAGGCAGTAAGCATGGATGAATTTGGTTTCCGTTGGGCATTGATGCTGGCATGCTTGCTTATTTTTGCAGCGTCCTTTTTTTTCCTATTCCTGGCAGCCTGGCGCCATCACCGAGGTGGATCACCAGAGCGTGGCAACTTTCATAGTTCGCTGGCCGTCGAGATCGCTTGGACCATCGTGCCTTGTGTGATTGTGTTGCTCTTGGTGTGGCCCACGGCACGCCTATTCTGGACGGCTTGACGAAGCTTTGCAAGACCGTTTCACGGGCCAGCTTG
>CAIYNH010000752.1 GCA_903927495.1 uncultured beta proteobacterium | reverse complement strand
TGACATCAAACCAGCTCTCGATAGAGCGCGATACAAATTGGTAGGACACCACGTAAATGAGTACACCAGGCGCGAAGCCGGCTAGTGCAAATACTGCCGCCAGTTTGACCAATAGTCGGCTGCCAAATTTCTTCTGATACAGACGCTTGATAAGCCGTAGGGCAATCCAGCCGATGACTGCCAGCAACATCAGCGCAACAACCACGTTGACGGCGAATAATCGTGTGTAATTCTGTTCGTATAAATCGCGATTGGAGGTAGCCTGCATCAATAGAAACAGCAGCACCAAACCAACCGCCACCATAGCGGTCAAGCCCAATCCAACAGTCCACCGAAACGCCTGTGAACTCTTCACAGAACTTGCCCCGAAACCCGTGGTCAGGCTCATTTGCCCAAGTCACCATTGATTGGCTGAGTAGCCGAAAGTGAAATCGACCAGTCGGACTGACCTAAAGTACCAATTTGTAAGGGACGCGGCAGTTGCGTCATATCCAGGCGAAAGCGAAATTCAACCAAGTGTTTGGCACCCGGATCAATATCAGCGGTGTCTGCAATCTTCCAGCGGGTAACGCGTCGAACCGAGGTCAATGCTTCATACAGGGAATCAAAATTCTGGTTCAGCGACAAGCCCAGCGCGAACTCAGTGATTTCCCCGGAGGCTACATTGACCCGCCAACGCCGTGTCAGCGGCTGGTAGGCAAGCCGTATGTGTTTTTGCACTGAGCTGATTTTTTTGCTGCTCCAGTACCAGCGCTCGCGCAACAGATCTGCTTCAAGAATAAAGAAGATCGGAATACCTTTTTGCAGGGCATCCTCAACTACGGCGGGCAACTCAAATTTTAGTTGCGTCGTCAGCCACAGTCCCTCATCGAAGCGCTCCAGCTTGAGCACGGTAGCATCTGACAGTGATGCTTGCGCCCGCACTACATCAGCAGTGAAGCCCAGCATGGCAACACTGATCAGCCAGACTAGCCACTTATGGCGCTGACTTCTCAAGCAAAGCGTAATAAAAACCATCAGGGTCATCCGCAATATTGTCCGTTAGTGCGTCGACTGGAACGCTGCTTTTTGGTAACAAATGGCCCGGTGATGCCAGCAAACAGGCATTGCTGTTGCTAGCAACAAACGCCTTGATTTGATTTTCACCCTCGGCCCGAAAAACCGAGCAGGTGCAGTACAGCAGTCGCCCACCGGGCTTGAGCAAGGGCCATAGCGCTGACAGGAGTTTTGCTTGAATCAAGGCCAACTGTGCAACATCGCTCTGGCGCCGAAGCCACCGAATGTCGGGATGCCTTCGCACCACACCAGATGCAGAGCATGGGGCATCAAGCAAAATGGCATCAAACGGTCGATCATCCCACCAAGTGCCGATCTCAAGAGCATTTGCTGCCACCACGTTGGCGTGAAGGCCAAGTCGTTGCAAGGTTTCATGAATACGCCCGCACCGTCTTGAGTCAACGTCCAGCGCAATCACTTCCAGATTGGTCAATTCCAACAAATGCGCAGTTTTCCCTCCGGGTGCCGCACACGCGTCCAAAACCCGCAAGGGGGCGTTGCCACGCAGACCCGATAACAGCAAAGGGGCTGCCAATTGTGCTGCACCATCTTGCACCGACACCAATCCATCAGCAAATCCAGGTATATTTTGAACTGCACGGGCCGATGTCAACACTACGCCATATTGCCCCACCGGTTTTGCCGAGATACCCGCTTTCGCAAGCAGTTCCAAATAGCCGGGTACCGTTGTCTTTCGTGAGTTCACACGCAACACCATCGGCGCATGACGATCGTTTGCGGCCAAAATAGCTTGCCATTGCGCTGGCCAATCCGCCTTGATCTGTTCAATCCACCAAACAGGGTGATTCCAGACAGCGACAGGGTCACGCTCAGACTGAGCCACCAAGGCCTCGCGTTCACGTAAAAAACGACGCAGACAGGCGTTGATAAAAGGTGCCTGAGCCTTGCACATTGGACTCTTTTTAGCAGCCTCAACTGTTTGATTTACCAAAGTGAAGTCATCGTAGTGCGCATCGCCCTTGCGCCACAGCAATGCCAGTGCTATGCACAGCAGGGCATCCACTGCAGCAGGTGGTGTGCGCGGTGCGAGCAGCGCACGCAGTGCTTGAGCGCGCCCTAGTGAACGCAGTGCCAGAAATGTCAAAGCCTGAACGCCAGGGCGTAAAGCCTGGTCCACAGCATCAAGTACTGCAGTGCCTGACGCTCCCGCGCGTATAGCTTGCAGGACACCTGCTGCAGCTCGCAACTGTCGCCACAAAGCTTGCTCCGCGTTGTTGAACGTCATATATAAAAACGCCTCAAGCCGTTACTTGAAGGGCATGAGGCGCTATAAAATAAGAAGCAACAATTACTCGGTTTCTACACCCTCTCCCTGGCTCGCCTCACTCGCCAGCGCCAACTCTGCAGCCTCAGCATCGGCAATGGCACGGCGCTCGGCATCATCCATGTTCTCGCGCGCCTTGCGTGCTTCGTGATATGCCATACCCGTACCTGCGGGGATCAAACGACCCACAATAACGTTTTCTTTCAAGCCACGCAACTCATCACGTTTGCCCATGATGGCGGCTTCAGTCAGCACGCGGGTGGTTTCCTGGAAGGATGCCGCGCTGATAAAGCTATCGGTGGACAGCGAGGCTTTGGTAATACCCAACAACAAATTGGTAAAGGTAGCTGGGATCTTGTCTTTGGCACGCAGCGCATCGTTGGTATTGAGCATTTCAGAGCGTTCAACTTGTTCACCGACGATGTAGGTGGAGTCACCGGCACTCTCTACCACCACACGGCGCAGCATCTGCCGCACAATCACTTCAATGTGCTTGTCGTTGATTTTCACACCTTGCAAGCGATAAACGTCCTGAACTTCGTCAACGATGTAACGCGCCAACTCTTCAGCACCCAGCAGACGCAAGATGTCCTGCGGGTCAGCCGGACCATCCACCACGGACTCGCCTTTGTTAACGACTTGCCCTTCATGCACCAGGATGTTCTTCTCTTTCGGCACCAGTTCTTCCCAGACTTTTCCCTCCGGATCGGTGATTTGCAGGCGAATCTTGCCCTTGGTTTCTTTACCAAAAGAGATCGTTCCGGTCATCTCTGCCAAAACACCCTTGTCTTTGGGCGAACGGGCTTCAAACAATTCGGCCACACGAGGCAAGCCTCCGGTGATGTCGCGGGTTTTTTGCCCTTCGACCGGAATACGCGCCAGCACTTCGCCCGGACCTACATCTTGCCCATCACGCACCTGCACCAAAGCGCCGACTGGGAAACCAATCGTCACCGAGTGATCAGTACCAGGAATTTTGACTTCGTTGCCAATAGCATCAATCAGCTTGACCTGTGGACGAACCACTTTGGCAGAACCACGGCGCTTCGGATCAATCACCACCAACGTCGACAAACCCGTCACCTCGTCAACCTGTTTGGCAACAGTCAGGCCCTCTTCGACGTTCTCGAAGCGGGCTTTTCCTGCGTATTCTGTAATGATTGGACGCGTCAACGGATCCCAGTTGGCCAAAATCGTGCCAGCCTTGATCGCCTGATCAGGTTTGATGGTCAGCACTGCACCATAAGGAACTTTGTGACGTTCACGTTCACGACCATGCTCATCGTGAATAACGATTTCGCCAGATCGGGAAATAACCACCAGTTCGGCTTTGCCGTTGGTCACGTAGCGCATGGTGGCGTTAAAGCCAATGTTGCCATTGGATTTGGCTTCAACGCTCGACGCGACGGCCGCACGTGATGCTGCACCACCGATGTGGAAGGTGCGCATGGTCAACTGGGTGCCGGGCTCGCCAATCGACTGTGCCGCAATAACACCCACAGCTTCGCCACCATTTACCAAGCCGCCACGACCCAAATCACGACCGTAACAGGTCGCACAAATACCAAAACGAGTCTCACAAGTCAGCGCTGTACGAACCTTGACTTCATCCACTCCACAAATTTCAAGCTCTTCAATCAGGTCTTCATCGAGCATTTGACCTGCTTTAGCCAGCACCGATCTATCTTCAGGATGCAAGATGTCATCTGCTGCGGTGCGCCCAAGAATTCGATCCCTCAGAGATTCGATGACCTCACCGCCCTCAACGATCGCCCGCATGAGATAGCCACCGTGAGTTCCGCAATCCTGCTCTGTCACCACCAAATCTTGCGTAACATCAACCAGGCGACGTGTCAGATAACCTGAGTTGGCGGTTTTTAGCGCTGTGTCTGCCAAGCCTTTGCGTGCGCCGTGAGTAGAAATAAAGTACTCCAGCACGTTCAGACCTTCGCGGAAATTCGCGGTAATGGGTGTCTCGATGATCGAGCCGTCAGGTTTGGCCATCAAACCCCGCATACCGGCAACTTGTCGAATCTGTGCCGCGGAACCTCGAGCACCCGAATCAGCCATCATATAAATCGAATTAAACGATTCTTGCGGTACCCGATTGCCATGGCGGTCAATCACAGTTTCCTTGGAGAGTTGACCCATCATCACCTTGGATACTTCGTCGCCTGCCTTGCCCCAGATATCGACAACCTTGTTGTAACGCTCACCCGCTGTTACCAAGCCTGAGGTGTATTGCTGGGCAATTTCCTTGACCTCGTTTTCTGCCCGCTCAATGATGCCGGGCTTCTCGGTTGGCACCAACATGTCTTCGATCGAGATGGAAATGCCAGCTCGTGTCGCCAGACGAAAGCCGTATTGCAATAGTTTGTCGGCAAACACCACCGTTTCTTTCAGACCACATTTACGGAATGAGACGTTGATCAGTTTCGAGATTTCCTTCTTCTTCAATGCCTTGTTGATGTTGGCGAAGGGCAATCCTTTGGGCAAAATTTCCGACAGCAGGGCCCGCCCCGCTGTGGTTTCCCATAGCTTTGTCGACGGCACCAGTTCGCCACTTTCCTTGTCTCTGGTGTACTCGGTCAGTCGCACATTGATGCGTGCACTCATCTCGACTTCACCGGCATCAAAGGCGCGCTGAACTTCACCAACGTCGGCAAAAATCAAGCCTTCACCTTTACCGTTGATGCGGTCGCGAGTGGTGTAGTACAAGCCCAG
>CAIYNH010000751.1 GCA_903927495.1 uncultured beta proteobacterium | reverse complement strand
TGAATAAAAAAAGCCGCTGGATCACCGGGAGCAAGCCTGGTAATAAGCCTTGATGGCGGCGTCACGTACCAGCGCTTCAGTAAATGCCATCAGGTCCTGGTAGTTCCAGTAGGCCGCATAGAACTCCATCATGGTGAACTCGGGGTTATGCCGCACACTGATGCCTTCATTGCGAAAGCTGCGGTTGATCTCAAACACCCTCTCAAAACCACCCACGATCAGGCGCTTCAGGTACAACTCGGGCGCGATGCGCAAAAACATCTGCTGGTCCAGCGCGTTGTGGTGTGTGGTGAACGGTTTGGCATTGGCACCCCCCGGAATCGGGTGCAGCATAGGGGTTTCGACTTCGAGAAAGTTGTGCGCCACCATGAATTCGCGAATGCCGCTGACCGCCTTGCTGCGTGCCACAAAGCGGTTGCGGGTGACTTCGTCGGTCATTAAATCGACATAGCGCTGGCGGTATTTGACTTCCTGGTCATTCATGCCGTGGAACTTGTCAGGCATTGGGCGCAGGCTTTTGGTTAGCAGGCGGATGCTGCTGGCATGGATCGAGAGCTCGCCGGTTTTGGTCTTGAAAACGACACCTTCAGCTGCCACGATGTCGCCCAGATCCCAATGTTTGAACGCTGCGTAAATCTCTTCGCCGACATCGTCGCGTTTGATATAAATCTGAATGCGTCCGGTGCTGTCTTGCAAAGTGGCAAAACTGGCCTTGCCCATGACGCGTTTGAGCATCATGCGACCGGCCACCCTGGCCACCGCGCCCAGCTCGGTCAGAACCTCAGGGGGTTGATCAGCATGGGCGGTAAATAGCTTGGCCGCATGGTCAGTGGGCTTGAAATCGTTGGGGAAAGCGACGCCCTTGCCTTCAAGCTGCGCCTGGCGCAGGGCTTTGAGCTTTTCACGGCGCTCCAGAATCAGCTGGTTTTCATCTTGGGGCGCGGGCGCGGTGGTAGGTTCAGACATGAAGGGCAATCAATGGAAAGGCTGCAATAAACAGGCTTTGAGGCTGTTTGGCGAAAGTGCGCATTTTAAGTTCACCGGGTATGGCTATGATTCTCACCTTCTGATCGGTTTCGGACAGAGCCGGTTTACTTCATAAAGCTGCGGGCGGCCCGGTTAAATTCATCACTTGAGGGCAGAAATTGCTGTATCAAATTTTTTCACTGGTGCTGGAGGTTGTGACCGGCATTCTGGCGGGGGCTTGCTTGCTGCGCCTGTACATGCAGTACCAGCGTATTCCGATGTCGGTGCGCTCGGGCAATCCGCTGGGGCAGTTTGTCTTTGCGCTGACCAATTGGCTGGTGTTGCCGCTGCGCCGGGTTTTGCCATCTATTGGCCGGCTTGATACGGCCAGCCTGGTGGCAGCGTTTCTGTTGCAGTTGGCTCAATTTGGCTTGCTGTGGTTGGTGGCGGGCGGTGCCGGTGGGCTCTTTGCGGTACCGATTCTGGCGCTGTTTGGCTTGCTGCGCATGGCCATCTCGGGCATGACTGGGGCCGTTATTGTGTATGCGGTTTTGTCCTGGTTGCCAGGTCAATCACTCATGGCCGATGTCATCGAGCGTCTGGTGGCACCGCCCCTGACCCCGATCCGTCGCGTGCTGCCGCTGTTTGGGGGTTTTGATTTGTCGCCCCTGGTGCTGCTGCTGATTTTGCAAATTGCGGCCATTGTGCTGGGGCATTTACAGGCTGCGGCGCTGCTGGCGGTCTGAGCGGTTGGGAGAGCCTCGAATGGTGCCT
The DNA here is from genome assembly GCA_903927495.1 of uncultured beta proteobacterium. Lineage (GTDB taxonomy): Bacteria > Pseudomonadota > Gammaproteobacteria > Burkholderiales > Burkholderiaceae_C > Rhodoferax. Next base: position 959 of record CAIYNH010000751.1, on the reverse strand, counting down.
TCGCTGACCTGGTAATAAGTGTTAATAATTACCCTCTGAAGCTTGTCCACGTAGCATAAGTAACTATTAAAAATGTAGCGGATATTGGGGCACAGTCAGAGCGCATCCCAGACCAGCTTGGCACCAGTCAGAAACATGCCCAGGTAAACCAAGCGATAAAACAAGACTTGGTCAATGCGCCGGGCCAGCCACACGCCCATCCAGACACCCACTGGGGCGATCGGCAATAGCACCAGTGAGGTGCTCAGGTTGCGCCAGTCAAACAGACCCAGCCAGGCATAGGGAAGCCACTTGGCAAGGTTGATGGCAAAGAAGAAAAAGGCCATGGTGGCTGTGAACCGAACCGGCGACAGTCGCATCGGGATGATGTAGGCGTTAATGGGTGGCCCGCCTGCGTGCGCAATGAAGCTGGTAAAGCCGGCGGTGGCGGTCAAGATCGCGCCCAGCCAGCGTGGTGGTGGTGGACTATCGGCCTTGGGCGGGAACAGCAGGCGTTGCGCCAGAAACAGTAAAGTAAAAACGCCCACAATTCCGGCTACGGTATGGGCATCAAGCACTTTGAAAAGCAGTGCCCCGATGACAATGCCCACCAGACCACAAGGAATAAGGAAGCCGAGCAGTTTCAGATCAAAGTCTTTGCGAAATGCGGCCATCCCCAGCAAGTCCATCAGGAACAACACCGGCATCAAGATCACCGCGGCCTGCGGAACCGTCACTGCCAGCGCCATCAACGGTACTGCCAGCGAGCCAAAGCCAGCGCCAAAGCCGCTTTTGCTGACCCCCATCAGCAGCACAGCGGGAATCGTGACTGCGTAAAAATAGGGGTCGGTGATCAGGGGAAAGTTCATGAGGTGGGTGGGCTTGCGTTAATAATCCCATTTTCGCCCGATAAATAAGCCTGCCCCATGTTTTCACCTTCACAAGCCGATGTGCGCCGATTTTTTTGCTCTGTTTACGCC
>CAIYNH010000750.1 GCA_903927495.1 uncultured beta proteobacterium | reverse complement strand
GGTGCGCGACCGCGGTGTCATGGCACGGGTCGTGGATGGTGGCAAGATTGAAAATGTGTACCGATTGCAGGTGATGAACGCAACCGAGTTGGATCAGCGCTACAAACTATCGGTGAAGGGGTTGCCAGACCTGCAGATTACTTCCGAACCCGAATTAAAAGTGGCATCGACACAAGCACTTTGGGTTGCGGTGCGGGTGCAAGCACCGTTCGAGGTGGCAGCGCCTGGGTCGCATGAAATTCACTTTGAAATTGAGTCACTTAACAGCCCGGGCCACTTGGTTGAAAAGTCAAAATTCATTGTTCCCCAGTAACTGTTCAACTCCCTAGGAACCGCTGTTTTCAATTCGGTCGCTCTGAACTAGAGCGACAACTCAGCTGAGTTTGGGGAACTCAGCTTATTTGCTTGTTTTGGAGAACTGGAAACTGTCGCTTCATATTGTTAGTTGACCAGCACCAGCTTGCCTTTGATCTTTCTTGTCGCCATTAGCGCAAACGCTGTTTTCAGTTCGCTCATGGGTAATACCTGATCGATCACGGGTTTGATCCGCCCGGACTTGTACCAACTTGTCAGCTCAGCCAACATGAGGGCGTTGGCACTAGGTTCCCGTTTGGCAAAGTCACCCCAGAACACGCCGACAACTGAAGCTCCCTTGAGCAGCGTTAGATTCAAGGGCAAACTCGGAATGGGGCCAGAGGCAAAGCCAACCACCAAATAGCGTCCTCGCCAAGCGATAGTGCGAAAAGCATGCTCGGCAAGATCGCCTCCGACTGGGTCGTAAATGACATCCGGACCTTTGCCATCGGTCAGAGTTTTCAGCACGACACGGAGGTCTTCGCGGGTGTAGTTGATGCTGGCATCGGCTCCGATGGCTTGGCAAAGTGCGCATTTTTCATCGGTAGAAGCAGCGGCAATGACACGTGCGCCACAGGTTTTCGCAATTTGGATGGCTGCTGTGCCAACGCCACCGGCAGCCCCGAGTACGAGCACGGTTTCGCCAGGTTGCAGCCGAGCCCGATCTAACAGGGCGTGGTGTGAGGTGCCATAAGTCATGATGAACGCTGCTGCATCCGGATAAGGAAAATCGGCTGGCAAGGCCATGCATAAAGCAGAAGGTGCTATTACATGTGTAGCAAATCCACCGCTGCCAGACAGGCAGGCGACAGTTTGGCCGACCTTGAGATGCGACACATCGCTGCCCACGGCTTGAACAATACCTGCATATTCCGAGCCTGGGGTAAATGGCAGGGGTGGTTTGATCTGGTATTTGTTTTGGACGATCAGTACGTCTGGAAAATTCAAGCTGGCAGCTTTGACGTTGATCAGAACTTCACCTGCTTTTGGTGCAGGAGTGGCAATTTCTTGCCAAGTCAGGGCCTCTACACCCACGGGGTTGTCACAAATCCAGGCTTGCATTGGGGAAATCTCCATTAATTGACGAGCATGATAGGGCCAATGCCATCCCCATGTTGTTGCAGTGGGTCAACGTTATCGGGACTTTATGGCCCCTACAATTCAGAATCAAATAGGCGAACCATGAAAATACTTATCTGCAATGATGACGGTTACCAGGCACCTGGTGTGGTGGCACTGTACGAGGCGCTCAAGGACGTGGCCGATGTCGAGGTGGTGGCACCGGAGCAAAATAACAGTGCCAAATCCAACGCTTTGACCTTGCACACACCCTTGTACGTTCAGCGTGCCGCGAATGGGTTCAGATATGTCAATGGAACGCCCGCCGATTGCGTGCACATTGCGTTGACCGGATTGATCGATTACCGCCCTGATCTGGTGGTATCTGGTATCAACAATGGGGCCAACATGGGCGACGACACCATTTACTCTGGGACGGTGGGTGCGGCCATGGAAGGCTATCTGTTTGGCATCCCGTCGATTGCGTTTTCGCAGGTTGAACGAAATTGGCATCATCTGGACGTAGCTGCCAACAAGGCGCGCGAGATGGTGTTGCAAATGTCGCAGCAAAACCTGATCGGACAAACCCCTTGGCTGCTGAATGTCAATATTCCCAATTTGCCTTTGCTGGAAATGGGCCATTTGAAGCTGTGCCGTCTGGGACGACGCCACTCCGCAGAAGCAGTCATTACCCAGCAAAACCCGAGGGGCGAAACCATGTACTGGATTGGCGCAGCTGGTCAAGCCAAAGATGATGCTGAAGGCACTGATTTTCATGCGACCGCGCAGGGGCATATTTCCATGACACCGCTGCAAGTCGACTTGACTGACCATAACCACCTGGGTTACTGGGCGCAGACTGCCGCCAAGTTGGCAGCAGTGGTTGGTGTCGACTGATGGTGGCACAGCGCCAGCCTGATGCCAGTAAGAGGCCAGGTTTTCCGGCGCGCCTGGACTCGGTCAGGGGCCCTGGTGTTCCAGTTCGTTCGCCCGGCCCGGTTGCCATCAGTGGGGCGCATTTGAGTCGTCAACAGCAAGGCTTGGGCATGGATTCATCGGCTGTACGCCAGTCTATGGTCGACAAACTGGCAAAACAGGGCGTTGTCGATGCGCAGGTGCTTGCTGCCATGGCGAGCATCGAGAGGCACAGATTTGTCGACTCGGCCCTGGTCAATCAAGCCTACGAAGACACCAGTTTGCCGATTGGTTTAGGGCAGACCATCTCCAAGCCGGGTGTGGTATCACGCATGCTCGAACTATTGCGGGAGGGAAACAATGGTCGACTCGGTCGGGTTCTTGAGATTGGTACGGGCTGCGGTTACCAGGCTGCGGTGTTGAGTTTGCTTGCCACCGAGGTCTATTCAATTGAGCGTTTGCGTGGGTTACACGACAAGGCCCGTGAAAACCTTCGGCATCTGCGCTTGGCCAATGTGCACTTGCTGTTTGGTGACGGGATGGCCGGTTACGCCAAAGGCGCGCCCTATGCCGGAATCATTGCCGCAGCCGGTGGCGAAGCTGTGCCACAGGCTTGGATTGACCAGTTGGCTATGGGCGCGCGCTTGGTTGCGCCAGTGTCAGCAGGGGCCTCGAGTCCGGCTAAACAGGCTTTGGTGGTGATCGAAAAAACACCCCAGGGGTTGCGCCAAACGGTGATGGAAGCCGTTCATTTCGTCCCCTTAAAATCGGGCGTTGCATGAAGGGGCTTGTATGACTGATTTGAATCGACTGTCGGGTTTTGCGTTGAGTTGGGGTCTGGGGGTCCTGCTGCTCGCCGGCTGTGGCAGTACCAGTCTGAACCACGCGCCGGTTGAAGAACGTGTGACTCGTGCGGGTAATCCGGTGGCCAGTGCAGTGGCGACTCCAGTCAAACAACCCCAAGGATTTGAGAATGCAGGAAAGCCTGGATACTACACAGTCAAACCGGGAGATACGTTGATCCGCATCGCGCTGGACAGTGGTCAGACGCACCAGGATATTGCGCGCTGGAGTAACGTCGACAACCCTAACCGCATCGAAATTGGACAAGTACTGCGAGTTGCACCACCAGTCAACGCGGATGTCATTGTGAAGCCAGTGACCAGACCGGTCATCATCGCTGGACCGACCAGTGCAGCTGCATCGGCGACTGCGCCAACTCAAGCAGCCAGTGCGCCGGCATCTGCCAGTTCTAAACCAGCGGTGGCCTTGGCAGAGGCAGATATCAACTGGATTTGGCCCGCCAACGGTGCAATTCTGACTGGTTTTGATGAAACCAAAAATAAGGGATTGGACATTGGCGGTGCCGCTGGTGATGCTGTTATTGCTGCCGCTGACGGTCGGGTTGTGTATGTGGGTGCAGGCTTGCGTGGCTACGGCAACCTGATCATTCTGAAGCACAACAATGTTTACCTGACGGCGTATGCACACAATCAGAACTTGCTTGTCAAGGAAGATCAGTCGGTACTAAAAGGACAAAAAATTGCCGAGATGGGGAGTAGCGACACTGATAGGGTGAAACTGCATTTTGAGGTACGCCGTCAGGGGAAACCGGTTGATCCAGCCAAGTACCTTCCCTCCCGTTGAGAACCTACCACACTGACCTGGTGAAGCACTGGCCATATTGAGAGCAACTGATTCAATGCCTGAATTGACTGAAAAATCGACTTCCTCGGTGCAGCTTCCCGCTGATTGGCTTTTTGTGGAATCGCTTGATCTAGATGCCCAAGGCGTAGCCCATAAGGCTGACGGGAAGGTGGTTTTTATCGATGGGGCCTTGCCATTTGAGTATGTGAGCGCCAACATCAACCGGACAAAAAACAACTGGGAGAAGGGCACGCTGACAGTTATCCACCGGCAATCATCGCAGCGGATTGAGCCGCATTGCCCCCATTTTGGCTTGCAT
>CAIYNH010000749.1 GCA_903927495.1 uncultured beta proteobacterium | reverse complement strand
CGCCGCAGGCGATCCGCGACGGCTTCGACCACCTGCGCAGCGACAAGCAGATGCTGGGACTGGCCGACGCCGCGCGCAGCCGCAGCGAGGCCGACTGGCTGGTTGGCATCAACGGTACGCGGGCGATGACGGCCTTCAACTCGCGCGATGGCGGTTTCTTCCTGACCACTGTCGGGCGGGTGCAAACACCTACCTTGAGCGTGGTGGTGGAGCGTGAGGAAAAGATCCGCAATTTTGTGTCACGCGATTACTGGGAAATTCATGCAACTTTCACAGCCCAGGCCGGTGACTACAACGCCAAATGGTTTGATCCAAAATGGAAAAAAGCCGCCGCTAATTCCGCCGCAGGCAATGAAGAAGCGGATGCCGAACTCAAGGCAGACCGGGTCTGGACCCAGCGCGAAGCCCAAGCCATCGCCAATGCCGTACTCGGCCAACAAGCCAAGGTCACAGAAGAAAGCAAGCCCACCACGCAAGTGTCACCGCTGCTCTTTGACTTGACATCGTTGCAACGCGAGGCCAACGGCAAGTTTGGTTTCAGTGCCAAAACCACGCTGTCGATTGCGCAAAGCTTGTATGAGCGTCACAAGGCCCTGACCTACCCTCGCACCGACTCGCGCGCGCTACCGGAAGACTATGTGCCGGTGGTCAAACAAACCTTTGCAATGTTGGCCGACTCCTCCATGCGCCACCTGGCACCGCACGCCCTCACAGCGCTGAACAACAACTACATTCGCCCGAGTAAACGCATCTTTGACAATGCCAAGGTTAGTGATCACTTTGCCATTATTCCCACACTGCAAGCACCTAGCGGGCTATCAGAAACAGAGCAAAAAATTTACGATTTGGTGGTCCGTCGCTTCATGGCGGTGTTTTACCCTGCGGCTGAGTACCAGATCACTACGCGTATCAGCACAGCCGCAGGCCACAGCTTCAAAACTGAAGGCAAGGTACTGGTCAAGTCGGGCTGGTTGGCTATTTACGGCAAGGAAGCCGCTGCAGAGGTCAATGACGGCGACGACAAAAACCCGGGCAATTTGGTACCTGTCAAGCCAGGCGAGCTGGTAAATACCCAGTCGGTCGATCCCAAAGCCCTGAAAACCCGTCCTCCGGCACGTTATACCGAAGCCACACTGCTGGGGGCCATGGAAGGTGCTGGAAAAACCGTGGAAGACGACGAGCTGCGCGAAGCGATGCAGGAAAAGGGCTTAGGCACACCCGCCACCCGTTCCAGCATTATCGAAGGTTTGATCTCCGAGATCTACATGCTACGCGAAGGCCGCGAGCTCATCCCCACCGCCAAGGCCTTCCAATTGATGACGCTCTTGCGTGGCCTAGACGTGCAGGAGCTGACCAAAGCCGAGCTCACCGGCGAATGGGAGTTCAAGCTGGCGCAAATGGAACACGGCAAACTTAGCCGAGCTACTTTCATGGCCGAAATCGCTGCCATGACCGAACGGATGGTGAAAAAAGCCAAGGAATACGACCGCGACAGCGTGCCCGGAGACTTTGCCACGCTGCACTCGCCTTGCCCCAACTGCGCCGGTATCGTGAAAGAAAACTACCGCCGCTACGCCTGCACCGGCGCTGACGGATTGAGCGATGGTTGCGGCTTCTCGTTTGGTAAAACTCCCGCCGGTCGGACCTTCGAACTGGCTGAAGTTGAGCAATTCATGCGCGACAAAAAGATTGGCCCTTTGAGCGGTTTTCGCTCAAAGGCCGGCTGGCCCTTCACCGCCGAGATGGTCATCAAGTTTGACGACGAAAGCAAAAACTACAAGCTCGAATTTGATTTTGGTGATGACAAGAAGGCAGAGGATAGCTCCGAGTTGATTGATTTCTCTGGTCAGCAAAGCTTGGGAAAATGCCCGAAATGTGGTGGATCAGTCTTTGAACATGGCAAAAACTACATCTGCGACAAAGCCGTGCCGACCCAGTCCCACGCCACACCAAGCTGCGATTTCAAAAGCGGTCAGATTATTTTGCAGCAGCCGATTGAACGTGCACAAATGCAAAAGCTGCTTTCAACCGGCAAAACCGACCTGCTCGACAAGTTTGTCTCGATGCGCACCCGGCGTGCCTTCAAGGCCATGCTGGTTTGGGACGCGACTGCCGGAAAGGTTAATTTTGAGTTTGCGCCAAGCAAATTTCCACCCCGCAAAACTGCCGCACCGCTCTTGGAAAAAGCACCAATTGCTTCTAAAAAAGTAGCTGCTACCATTAGTGCTGCAGCCGCTACAGCCAAAAAATTAGCCAAACCAGGAAAGGTTCCGGCAAAACCTGCAGCCAAAAAAACTGTGACAAAAACTGAGCGCAAGGCTCCCGCTGCAGGTGCTGGATCGACCCCCAGCGCGGCCCTGGCTGCGGTGATCGGCGCTGAACCGATCGCGCGCGCGCAGGTCATCAAAAAGCTGTGGGACTACATCAAGTCCAACAACTTACAAGATGCCGCGAACAAACGCAACATCAATGCCGATGCCAAGCTACTGGCGGTATTTGGCAAAGCACAAGTCAGCATGTTTGAACTCACGGGCATTGTGGGTCAGCATCTGGGGTAATTGACTACGAGTGCGATCTCCTCAAGCCTTGGGAGGACGGAAATATTTTTTGCACGCCCTCAACTTGCTCAGACTATGGACCGAACTGGCCGGGCGGTTATGCCCACCCGCCTATCACTCCGAAGACTGCTGTAGTGCCCACATTTGCGCGTACCGGCCGGCAGACTCCAACAGCGCGGCGTGCGTCCCGCGCTCCAGGATGCGACCGGCCTCCAGCACCAGAATCTCGTGGGCATCGACGACGGTTGAGAGTCGATGCGCAATGACCAGGGTGGTCTTGTTTTGTGCCACGCTTTGCAACTCCGCCTGAATGGCGCGCTCATTGGCACTGTCCAGCGCCGATGTGGCTTCGTCAAAAATCAAAACGGCAGGATTTTTCAGTAAGGTACGGGCAATCGCCACGCGTTGCTTTTCGCCACCCGAGAGCTTCAAACCACGCTCGCCGACCATGGTGTCATAGCCTTTGGGCGTGGCACTGATGAAGTTGTGAATATGGGCGGCACGTGCCGCCTCTTCAACTTGCCCGTGGGTGGCCCCCGGTTTACCGTAGGCAATGTTGTATTCGACGGTGTCATTGAAAAGCACGGTGTCTTGCGGCACGATACCAATGGCTTGGCGCACCGAGCTTTGCGTGACCTGCTTGATGTCTTGTCCGGCAATCAAAATCTGGCCTTGCTGAACGTCATAAAACCGAAACAGCAACCGCGCCAGCGTCGATTTTCCGGAACCTGATGGCCCGACGACAGCTACGGTTTTCCCGGCGGGGATCTCGAAGCTGATGTCGTGCAGAATGGGTCGGGCCGGGTCATAGGCAAAGTTGACGTGTTTGAAGACCAAGCCAGCACTGTCCAACCTGAGCGGTTGCGCCCCCGGCACATCGGCGATTTCACGTTCACGCTCCATCAAGGTGAACATCTTTTCCAGATCGGTCAGCCCCTGTTTGATCTCACGGTACAGCACACCCAAAAAACCCAGCGGAATATAGAGCTGGATCATGAAGGCATTGACCATGACCAAGTCGCCCAGGGTCATCCGGCCATCGACCACGCCCTGAGTGGCACGCCACAACATGGCAACCAGACCAGCTGCAATGATCAGCTGTTGCCCGGTATTGAGCACGCTTAACGTGGTCTGGCTCTTGAGCGCGGCCTTGCGGTAGCTCTCCAGGTTGTCGTCATAGCGACGCGCCTCAAACTCTTCGTTGTTGAAATACTTGACAGTTTCGTAGTTCAACAGGGAATCAATGGCGCGGCTGTGTGCAGTGGAATCGAGCTCATTCATCTGTTTTCTGAACTGGGTGCGCCACTCGGTCACAACAATGGTGAACGTGATGTACAAAATCAGCGCGATGATGGTGATCCAGGCAAACCACATGTCAAACTTCACCGCCAGGATGCTCAGCACCAGAGCTACCTCAATCAATGTCGGAAAGATGCTGTACAGCGAATAACTGATGAGTGAGTGCACTGCCCGCGTTCCTCGCTCGATGTCACGCGTCATGCCCCCTGTCTGACGTTCCAGATGAAAGCGCAGACTCAAGGCATGCAAGTGGCGAAACACCTGCAAGCTGATGGAGCGCGATGCCCCTTCCGTAGCCTTGGCAAATATCAGCTCACGCAGCTCCGCAAAGAGTGTGGTTGACAGACGCAACAGCCCATACGCCAGCAGCAGCCCCAGCGGCACCACCAGCAAAGCGCTGGTGGCCATGGCACCTTTGGGATTCATGGCATCCACCAACTCTTTGAGCAGCAGTGGCACGCCCACATTGGCAACTTTGGCACCCACCATAAAGGCCAGCGCCGTCATCACGCGCCATTTGTATTGCCAAAGGTAGGGAAAAAGCCGCCGTAACGTGGCCCAGTCGGAACGGGGCACCATAGCAGCTTGAGCAAGGTCCGACGATGGTGGGGTAGGGGTACCGCTTTGGTGGGCGGAAGAATGGCGGCGCATAAGGGACAATCTGTAATAGAAACTATGTACAGGATTGTGACCATGTCTGAATGCCCTCACCCTAACCCGCCCAGCGTGGCCCTGCCAACGGATGAAGAGTTGGTGCTGAAAATGATTCCCATGCCGGCAGACTGCAATGCCAATGGCGATATTTTTGGCGGCTGGGTCATGGCCCAGGTCGATTTGGCCGGTGCCGTCATTGCCGCGCCTTACGCAGGCGGGCGTATGGCCACGGTTGCGGTCAATGAATTCATTTTCAAGCAACCGGTGCGAGTTGGCGATATTTTGTCGTTCTTTGGCAAACTTGTGCGCCTTGGCCGTACCTCCATCACGGTGAAGGTGGAGGTTTATGCGGAACGTTTCCTGGCCCAGGGCAAATACACCAAGGTAACCGAAGCCTCATTAACCTATGTGGCCATTGATGACTTTGGCAAACCGCGTCAAGTTCCGAAAATTCCTGTTTGATTTTGCTACGGTAAACGTAGCTTCATATGCATACTGGATGGGCTTTATAAGTCAATTTCGTTCAAATCAAGTCTTCGGTTTCAGATGTAAGTGGACGGGGCTGACTTGGCTGCTGGCCTGATCGTGGTGATGTGCGTGCGCATGCGTATGTCCATCGCCAATCTCCACAGCAACCAGATTGAGTTGACCGTGCCGGACCCCACGTTCCGCAATCAGGACATCAGAAAAAGCCCGCACCGAAGCAGTCGAGCCACGAAGAATGACACTTTCAAGGCAATTTTCATGATCCAGATGGGCGTGCAGGGTAGCCACAGTCAGGTCATGCTGGTCATGTTGCAGGGTGGTTAAACGCTCGGCCAGGTCACGCTCGTGATGGTTGTACACATAAGAGAGATTGGCCACGCAATGACCTGAATGGCCCTCGGTCGCACGCGCAGCTTCAAGATGCGAGCGCACCAGATCGCGGACTGCCTCCGATCGATTTTTGTAGCCCCGAGCAGCAATCAATTGGTCAAATTCTGCGGCCAGTGCCGTGTCGATTGAGATGGTAATGCGCTCCATGGTCTGCTCCAAACGCCCAAACAAGGCTGAAAGCCGGATTGTCCACGAAGAAAAAGGATTCCACGGCGACCCTGTCTGATCACAAAATTGGAAGAAGTGCTGATTAGCTGGCCGATTATTCGCTAATCGCTGCTTGCCTTAAACGGACAATTTTTATTCGGGAAAACCCCTGATTTTTTGCTCAAAAGACCAATAACAGACGTTGGCGCGCTAATTGCCTTGATGCTGTGGATCGGGCCTCAAGATGGCCTGACATTACGAGGAGACAACATGGGCAACATGAACGAGATTTTTGAACTTGGGCGCGATGCTTTGCACGGCATAGAGAACCGCCTGGGGATGTCCAGGCGCGACTACCTACAGTTTTGCGCAACGCTGGCCGTCACCATGGGTTTACCCAAGGGTGCCGATGCCGCGGTGGCCAAAGCCATTGAGACCGCCAAGCGGCCCTCGGTGATCTGGCTGCACTTTCAGGAATGCACCGGTTGCTCTGAATCCTTGTTGCGCGCCGAACATCCGACCCTTGAAAAACTGATTCTTGACGTGATCTCGCTTGATTACCACGAGACGCTTATGGCCGCAGCCGGACATCAGGCTGAGGCTGCCCGCAAGGATGCGATGGCGGCCAACAAAGGCAAATATGTGCTGGTGGTCGAAGGCGCTATTCCGGTCAAGGACAACGGCATTTACTGCAAGATTGGTGGCCACAAGGCAATTGATCTGGTTAAAGAATGCGCCGCCGATGCCGCAGCGGTGATTGCCATCGGTTCCTGCGCTTCCTGGGGCGGTATGCCTTCCACCGGGCCCAACCCAACCGGGGCCTCCAGCGTGGCTGAAGTGCTGGGCAAGCCAGTTGTCACTATTCCCGGTTGCCCACCTAATCCGTATAACTTCCTGGCCACTGTGGTCCACTTCCTGACCTTTGGCAAGCTGCCCGATGTAGACAAACTGGGCCGGCCAAAATTTGCGTATTCACGCCTGATTCATGAAAACTGCGAGCGGCGGGCGCACTTTGATGCCGGACGATTTGCTATGGAGTTTGGCGATACCGGGCATCGCCAGGGCTATTGCCTTTATAAGCTTGGCTGCAAAGGCCCAGAGACTTATGCCAATTGCTCGACACTGGGCTTTGGCGACGCGGGCGAGAACAACTGGCCGGTGGGCTGCGGACATCCCTGCATCGGTTGCACCGAAAAAGGCGTGGGCTTTACCAAGCCGATTCATCAGGTGGCTAAAGTCATCAACATCATGCCGCCGCAACAGTACCCGCGCATCGTCGAAGAAAGCGGCAAGGGTGCCAGCTTTGCTTCAGCCGCAGCCCTGGCTGCGTTGGCTGGAGCGGCGGCTGGTGCGGCTGTGATGCTCACCCGCAACCTGGGCCTTTCGCACGCTGCTGAAGAGGCTGCCCGGGCCAAGCCAGCCAAAGACGAGGCCAAGGTCTAATCATGGACACCCGTCGTCATTTTCTTAAAGGGGTTCTTGCGGGTGGTGCTGCAATAACCACTGCTGCCGTGGTGCCCCCTGCTTGCGCCCGCGAAACCCACACCCGACCCGAGGGGGCGTTGGGCTTGCTGTATGACGCAACGCTGTGTATCGGCTGCAAAGCGTGCGTTGCCGCCTGCAAAGAGGCCAACGGCAACCCGCCTGAGTTCTCCACGGTCGATCAGTTGTGGGACACCCCGCTCGATACCTCTGGCTACACCTTCAACATCATCAAGATGTACCGTAATGGCACCATGGAGACCAAGGACGCGGAGGTTAATGGCTTTGCCTTCATGAAGACCTCATGCATGCACTGCGCCGACCCATCGTGCGTGTCGGCCTGCCCGGTCTCAGCTATGACCAAAGACCCGGTGACAGGTATCGTCGCCTATGACCCGGATGCCTGTGTGGGCTGTCGCTACTGCGTGGTAGCCTGCCCATTTGGCATTCCCAAATACCAGTATGACTCCCCCACCGGGAAAATCGCCAAATGCGAGTTGTGCCGTCACCGCTACAAAGACGGTCATTATTCGGCCTGTGCCGAGGTCTGCCCGACCGGTGCCACGCTCTACGGCAAGACTTCAGATTTGCTGGCTGAAGCGAAGCGGCGCATTGCCCTACAACCGGGCAGCAGGACCGTTTACCCACGCGGAAAATTGGGTGGTGTCGATCAAAGCTACGAGGCTCCAGTCGGGAAGTACCTGCAACACGTGTATGGCGACAAGGAATACGGCGGCACCCAGGTACTCAAACTTTCAGGTGTGACTTTTGCCAAGGTGGGCATGCCTGATCTGCCGCCCAAATCGTCGGCCTCCACCTCCGAGACCTTCCAGCATTCGTTGTACGGAGGCTT
>CAIYNH010000748.1 GCA_903927495.1 uncultured beta proteobacterium | reverse complement strand
TGGAATGACCGCAGTCACTTCTACAACGCCCGTAGCCAAGAATTCAGACGCGGTGGGTATCTGCCCAGGGAGTATTACAACCACATGTACGTCGTTGACGACTACCGACTTCATCGCCTGTCAAAACCACCACGTAATCACCAATGGGTGCAAGTTGGTGCAGACTATGCCTTGATTGCCATCGCCACAGGCATCATTACAAGGATTATTCTCAACAACTGAAAGTAGCTTCCAGGCGCTGAATGGCACCGTCTACTTCATGTGAAGAATGCGCCAGTTGCGCATCATTGCTGAGATAGGCTTTCGCCAATTCATACTGCCTCGCATTTACGATTTCTGCTACTGCGCCGGTAAGCATATGAAATTCACGATGGTGCAATATCAGGTCCTGAAACGCCGGTTTGTGCCCGTTATATTGTTGCCCCTCGGAGTAGAGCCACTTGCCCAAATCGCAGCAGTCATCCCTGCTTATAGTGTCTATGTCGATTGGTTCCTTGGTATTGACCGCAGCCAGCAATTTAACTTTCCATTCCTGATGCCAACGATGGGCCTGCTCGAGCATTACCAATTCAGCAGCTTCACGTTCAGTGCTATGTTTCATTTCTGTATCTTAGCGCCAAATTCAGTAAAATTAACTTTTCGGATAGGCTAGCTTGTGAACTAGACAGAGACTACGTTCCGGCTTTTGGGCATTCACAGCCCGCAACTCCAACAGCTTTCCCCCCGCTACCCATTGTTCTTGCCAACTGCAATCGCTTCATAAATATCGGCCTGCCTTTGCGCTTCTACCAACCACCGATGATCAGCAGCAAATGCCAATCCAGCCATCTGTAAGCAAATGGCCAAATTAGGCTCGCGCACCAACCGCATCAGTTCAACCGCCAACGCGTCAATATCCCATGGATCCTCTAACACCAAGGCATTGAGCTCGTGCCTCAACAAGCCGGCGATACCGCAATAGCGCTGGTTGCTGACCACCACTGGCAACCCATGCGCCAAAGCTTCCAGCACGACCATGGCAAAAGTGTCTTCGAGTGTAGGGTGCGCCAAGCAATCGGCTGCTTGGTAGGCATGGCTGATATCCTTCATGGTACCCAAGAAAAACACCCGTTGCTCCAACCCTAAAGTTGCCACTTGCGACCTGAACGACGGAATCTGTGCCGGATTGCCAACGACAGCAAGATAACAATTCGCTGGCATTTGTGAAAGCGCCTGCAGAAGGGTCACCAATCCTTTTTTTCGATAATCATTGCCAACAAACAGTATGCAAAAACCTTCTACTGGCAGACCAAGTTGGTGTCTGTACTCCATTTTTTGAAGCACGCTTGGAGCCCCATGAACCTGATTCACACCCGGCATCACGACCTTGATTGCCTTACCGGAAGCTGGGTAGGCTGCCATCATTTGCGCCACCAAAGTATTCGACGTGAGCACAATGGTGCGGGGGAGATGGAGAGCAAAACGCCGTCTTTCAAGCACCAAATAAACCAATAGTCGCACGCTGGTGGCAATTTTCAACCACCGCAGTGCCAGTTTCCAGCCAGTCAATCCATTCAACAAATTGAATTTAACGGGCACAACATGCACCGTTTGCACTTGTCCATGCCAGGTGTTCTCGTGGGAATGCACCAGATCGAAACCCTTTCGGGTTGACCACCAAGTGGCTGTGGCGTACCAAAGCTGATTGAGCCAGCGTGGTCGCTTCAGTGGTTGTGGCACCGTGTGGTAAGTCACGCCCGGCCAACTGTGGTCAATGTGCTGCGAAAAGACATGAATTTCATAGCGCTCGGCTAATTGCTCCACCAATGCGATGGAATAGCGCTCTGCCCCTCCACCGAAGGTTGAAAACTGGCGATGGAGCACCGCTATGCGCAATCGAGGTTGTGCAGGTTTGGCCGACTCACTCATTCTGCGCTACGACGATCTTCATAGTTGGTCGCAACCTTGAGCCAGAATACGGGCAAGGTGGTCGAACGCAACACCGGCACACGCGGCAATGCCAAGAGATCACGACCCGCCAGGCAACGCCCACGCTGGGTGGTTGTCGATGTAACAAACCCAGCGGCGCGTGCCATTTCCGAATGTTCTGACTGGTACCGACCATATGGGTAACAAAAGTGCTGAACATCTTTCTGAACAAGCGCTTCTAGCTCTATTTTTGATAGCGAAATTTCAAGTTCAGCCAGACTTTCATCACACTCGGTTAGATTAACGTGGTGACGGGTGTGAGCTCCCACCTCCTGTCCACCGACTACCCAATGTCGCAACTCATCGCCGTTCATCAAGGAAGTTTGCGCTACCCCCTGTGACACATCCCACACATTGGTCTCCCCCTGCCTCTGACTCACACAATAGCAAGTAGATGAAAAACCAAGATCTTGGAGTACCGGCAGCGCGTAAG
>CAIYNH010000747.1 GCA_903927495.1 uncultured beta proteobacterium | reverse complement strand
TCATGGCCCAGGGTGTCGTTCAGGTTTTTGAATTGATCCCAATCCAGAAACAACACTGCACCATAAAGCTGACTACGAGCCGAACTCAGCAGCGACGATTGAAATCGGTCCAGCATCAAGCGTCGGTTCGGCAGGCCGGTGAGGGTGTCGTAAAAAGCCAGGTTATGGATCAGCGAATCATCAACCTTGCGTTTTGCAATGTGCAACTTTTCCGAGCGATTGACACCCACCAAACCCAGCAGCCCGAAGAACCAGATAACCGCGTGCGATAATGTCAATTCATTGGCCAGAGCGTGCTGCACATCGGTGTAAGGCTGTAAATAAACGTAGGCACCAATGCCTCCTCGCACATCTCCGACCTGATAGCCTTGCCGATCATGGCATTTCAGGCAGCCCTGGGTGATGACCAGAGGTTGCATCAGGCGCAAATTGGGTTTGCCATCGATGGCGCTCACCTCCAGCGCCTCTTTTTTTCCCTGTTCAAAGCTTTTTAATGCCCTCGCCTCCCATTCATCGGGTGCATTTTTCGGATTAAATAATTGCAAGCTTGTGAGATGGCTTTTTATGCCAAGGTCACCGCTGAACTTTTCCTGCACCTCCCTGATCACATAAGCTGGATTCATGAGGGTCAGTTTGAGTCCAGTCGTGGTCAGCACATCACGCTCGGCTACAGCCAAATACTGATTTGAGGGCGTATCTTCTGTTGGCGGGACATAAACCCCGCCGTGGGAGGATGCCCAGTTACGAAATCCAATGTCTTTGGCCAGGCTCGAACGTGCAGCGGCGATCGCCGTGTCGATTGTGTGATGTTCGAGTTGGCGCACATTCCAAGCCAGCGAAACACCGACCAACAAACTCCAGCCAAGAAGAAACGAGATGAATTTGCGCTGCATGGGCTGCTGGCTTACCTTAATGATGCGGAAATAGCCAAATATACCGTTTTTAGTGGTGCTGGCGCAATGCAGTACGTGTCACCCTGAGCGTTCTCAAGCAAGCCACCCAAGCTCAGGTCAACAAAGCAGTGCGCCCTCGGTTGCCCCCGAAAATCAGATATTGGCAATTTCTGCATCCCTTATTCCATTTCTACAATTTCTACATCATCCCGGTCGTCGTTCAGCTGACACAAATGGTTCAAAAATGGAATGGGTCAATATCGATTCTCTTGCAGGGGAAATCGGCACAATCTAGCCATTTTCAGCCTTGCCCTCCAGAAAGAGTCGAGGTGTAGCGGCGACATGGATGATTCCTCGGCATGAATGAAAAACCAAAAGAATCATCGCACACAAGCACCAGCGCGATCTGCTCGCACACTCTATGGGCAGGGCCTAACTGAATCATGGATTCAATCCAGAGTAACTATTTCACCTTCAACGTCAAACGCGATCATGTTGGCAAACGCACCCAGTTTGATGGACTCCACCATGCGCTGCAAGGCTGACTCGACTTGCTCGCTTCCAGGCGGTTCGGTGGCGGAGCCAGACAGTGTGCTGGCAAAAACCAAACGCCAGGGCAGCACAAACTGGTTGGCTTCAGTTTTCAAGCTTAAAAAGTCTGCCACCTCAGC
>CAIYNH010000746.1 GCA_903927495.1 uncultured beta proteobacterium | reverse complement strand
GTGGTCGGTGTGCCTTTTCACCCTGATGGTGTGGCGCATGAGAACACCGCACGAGCCCGACGATTTGCCAGGCAATTACATGGTCGATTTAATTTGCCGGTGTTTGAAGTGGATGAGCGCTACACCACCACTGAAGCCCTGTCGATGGGTGCAAAAGACGCTGATGCAGTTGCAGCAAGTATTATTTTGGAACAATTTTTTAGGAGTTTTTCATGAGCACACTGGCATTGGATGCCGAGGGACTCTACGCAGAGTTGCTGCGTGGGGTGCGCGGCTTGTTTGAGCCCGATATGGAATTGATGGGTGTTGCCTCGGGTGGTGTCTGGTTGGCGGAGCGTCTGCGGCGCGACCTGCAATTAGCCAAGCCGATAGCTGTGATTTCATCAGCCATGCACCGTGATGACTACGCCCGCCGGGGCATGACCTCAGGTGCACAGACCAAAATTCCTTTTGAGGTCAATCAGGCCCGCATTCTCTTGCTTGACGATGTGCTCTTCACAGGGCGCACTATTCGTGCGGTGATGAACGAGCTGTTTGATTTTGGTCGTCCCGCCAGCATCAAACTATCAGTGCTGGTGGATCGGGGTGGACGCGAATTGCCGATTCACCCTGACCTCTGTGCTGCCCGCGTGGTCTTGCCCGCCAGCCAATCGCTATCACTGGCAATTGATCAAACTGGTGAATTTAGTTTCAATGTGAAAGACATCTAGCCATGCTCATCAAACGTAATCCCCAGCTTAACAAAAATGGCGAACTGATTCATCTACTGACCACTGAAGGCTTACCCAAAAGCATCCTTACTCAGGTTCTCGATACTGCCGCCAATTTTGTTAGTGTGCATGACCGTGAAGTCAAAAAAGTGCCATTATTGCGCGGCAAAAGTGTATTTAACCTTTTTTTCGAAAACTCGACCCGTACCCGCACCACCTTTGAGATTGCCGCTAAACGGCTCAGTGCCGATGTCATCAATCTTGACATTGCCAAGTCGTCTGCCGCCAAAGGCGAGACCTTGCTTGATACGGTGGCTAACCTGAGCGCCATGGCTGCTGATATTTTTGTTGTGCGACATAGCGAGTCGGGTGCACCGTACCTGATTGCCCAACATGTTGCACCCCACGTGCATGTCGTCAATGCCGGTGATGGCCGTCATGCCCATCCGACCCAAGGACTCTTGGATATGTACACCATTCGGCACTACAAAAAAGACTTTTCCAAACTGACAGTGGCGATTGTGGGGGACGTGTTGCACTCCCGGGTGGCGCGCTCCGATATTCATGCACTCACCACCTTGGGCTGTCCCGAAGTGCGGGTCGTGGGGCCCAAAACATTGGTGCCCTCCGACATGGCACCGATGGGAGTGCGGGTTTGCCACACGCTAGAAGAAGGTATCAAAGGCGTTGACGTTGTCATCATGCTGCGCTTACAAAATGAGCGTATGAGTGGCGCTTTGCTGCCCTCGAGTCAGGAGTTTTTCAGAAGTTTTGGTTTGACCCCCGAAAAGCTTCGACTGGCCCAACCCGATGCAATTGTGATGCACCCTGGTCCCATCAACCGCGGAGTTGAAATCGACTCTGCAGTAGTTGATGGCAAGCAAAGCGTAATCTTGCCCCAGGTGACTTTTGGTATTGCCGTGCGCATGGCTGTGATGAGTATCGTGGCTGGCAATGAGGCTTGATGCTTCAGCGTTGCTATTTCCCAATTGAAAATCGAGAAGAATGATGAATACGCTTAAAAATGTTCTGATCAAAGGTGGTCGTGTTATTGATCCGGACAGTGGCTTAGATGAAATAGCCGATGTAGCCCTTGCCCATGGAACAGTGGCAGCTATAAAAAATATAGCTGATGATTTTATTTCAGAGCAGATCGTTGATGCCACAGGTTGCCTCGTACTCCCTGGTTTGGTTGATTTGGCAGTTCGTTTGCGTGAGCCAGGTCACGAGCATGCTCACATGCTTGAGTCAGAAATGGCGGCCGCCATGGCTGGTGGGGTGACCAGTCTGGTCTGTCAGCCGGACACCGATCCAGTACTAGACGAACCTGGCTTGGTTGAAATGCTGCGTTTTAGGGCCGAAAAACTACAGCAAGCACGGGTCTATCCCCTCGGTGCCTTGACGCGCAATCTTGGAGGTGAAACGCTAACCGAAATGGTCGAGCTTACCGAGGCTGGTTGTGTGGCATTTAGCCAAGCCGAGGTGGCCCTGTCCAATACCCAGGTGTTACAGCGCGCTTTTCAATATGCAAGCACTTTTGGCTATGCTGTCTGGTTGCGTCCTCAAGACTACTATCTGGGTAAGGGTGTCGCTGCCAGTGGTCCGCTAGCCACTCGCATGGGTCTGAGCGGCGTGCCAGTGATGGCTGAAACCATCGCATTGCACACTATTTTTGAACTGATGCGAGCTACCGGTGCCCGCGTGCATTTGTGTCGGATAAGTAGTGCCGCCGGCTTGGAATTAGTGCGTCAGGCAAAAAAAGACGGTTTGCATGTAACTTGTGATGTCAGCATCAACTCGCTGCACTTGACGGATGCCGACATTGGATACTTTGACAGCCGCGCCCGACTGAACCCGCCGCTGCGTCAGCAGCGCGACCGCGCGGCGTTACGCGCAGGCTTGGCCGATGGCAGCATCGACGCACTGGTGTCCGATCACACTCCTGTAGCCGAGGATGCCAAAGCCTTGCCGTTTGCCGAAAGCGAGCCAGGGGCAACTGGGTTGGAGTTGCTTTTGAGTTTGGCATACAAGTGGCATCTGGACAGTGATGTGAATCTGGCGCGGGCAATTGACGTGGTCACCCGGGGCCCTGCAAACGTACTGGGTGCTGGCTTGGGCTCGCGCCAGGGTCGAACAGGTCATTTACAAGTGGGTGGCTTGGCCGATATCTGTGTGTTTAACACTCACACCAGTTGGACGGTACAAGCTGATACTTTACGAAGTCAGGGCAAACACACACCTTTCTCAGGTTATGACCTGCCAGGGCGGGTGTGCTGCACTTTGGTGGGTGGGCGAGTCACTTTTCAGGGGCATGGTTCATAAGCGGCGATTTTTGGGTAACAAGTGCGTACCAATCCTGCCCTCAAAAGTTCGGGATTTTTCGTGCAAACGGGAAAATGTCGGGGCCTTATGTCGCCCCCGAAGTGTCAGGTCCGCGGGGGTATAGATACCATCCGAGGTGATGACGAAAGCCTCCCCTGTGGCGTTGTCTTATCCAGCATTCGTCGTTTCAATTCCAAGTCGGCCTCCAAGTAGATGTGGGTCGTTTCCACCGACTCATGGCCAAGCCACTATGCAATGACAGTCGTATCAATACCAGCCTGCAACAAATTCATGGCCGCGGTATGCCTGAGTGGCACATGGGGCGATACGCGCTTGTCGCCAAGAGAAGGGCAAATCTCATGCACCGTAGCCACATGTTTTTCGAGCAAACATTGAACCCCATCGCTGCTCAAGCGCGATCCACTACGATTTGGGAAAACAACCTGAGAATTGCCGTGCGTTGAAGTTTGCAGCCATGTCTGTATGACCACCGCCACGGGAAAGGGTGAGATGCTGCGCGCTAGGGCGCAAAAGAACAAGACAAGGCGTGAAGCGGTGTTGATCGAGTTTGCCGGGGTGCGTCGTCAGAAAGAAATGCCAGCCTTAATGGTGACGGCTCGCCAGCTGGACGCTTTCACCTGTGCGCTTCGCACTCGGGTTCTGGATCGGGAAGGTGGCTTTTCAATATGCTACTTGCGTGAGTTTGTAAGCGAAATGGGTATTCCGGTTTATCGTGACCAGCGATTCCGGTCGAGCGAAATCCGTTTCGATGGAACACAGGTGCCTAGCAGGTGCAGCAAGTGGTCTCCTGTTGGCTTGCTAGTCGTTATAAACCCTAGCGCGTTAAAGGGGGACTGAGACCGGGTGATTGCGCACAATTTCAGCGAAGGTATGCTACGCCTCAAGAAAAATGACAGTACCGTAACC
>CAIYNH010000745.1 GCA_903927495.1 uncultured beta proteobacterium | reverse complement strand
TGTGCGCGAGGAATCAAACGAAATGACACTGAGCCGGAGGTAACGTCAGACCACGTTAAGCAGGTGTTCTCGTAAAACTGAGCATCATCAATCGATTTCTTTTTTGAAAAATTGACGAAATCCCCTGAGCTTTCCCAATCAACTACATAAATAAGATTTCCATACCATTTTCTAAAGCTACCGCCCTTATTGAACGGTATCCATTTCTCTTTGCGATTTTGACTAATTTCATGCCAAAGCCGCAAAAATTTTCCATTGTCGCCAGTAATAATTCCATACTCTGTTTCAACAATTGATGAGAGCTTTTCCTGCTGGAAGGGCCGAATCATTTTTTCACCCATCCAATATGCAATTGGGCTTCCGGGAACTTTTCTAAAGTCATCTGGTCGACACTCGAAGAACCACCCGCATTCATGATTGGCAATTGCTTCCAATGCCCTTGGCGACTGTGTCTCATGTCCCTTGAATTCGGAAAGCCTCACATACCCACCAATATAGTTTTGCGTGTGGGATTTACTAAGAGTGAATGTACAAACTGGTACGCATGCAGGTTCAAACGCGTTGTATTCAAGTTGGATCAATGTCTTCAACGTAGCGTCAGAAACCAACTTTGTTCGCAAGCTCTCATAAGTCGATATGAACATCCAAACATAAGGAGTAACAAAACCCAATTCGCTTGTAGCGTTTCCAAAGATTTTGCAGCGCTCCATGAACATGGAAAATGTGTCAGCCCTTGACTCGCTGAAATGCAACTTTGCGTAGTCCTTCAGGTCGAGATTCATGCCCTTACTACCCATATAAGGAGGATTGGCCACTACCGCATCAAACTGCATCGCCAGCAACTGCGCCTGCTGCACCAACGGCTGCAAGTCATCCGCAGCCGCAGTGGCGTACATATCTCCACTTTGTTTGACCAAGGCAAGCACCTGCGGCAAAACGGTCAAATGCGTCTTGAGTGCATAGGGAATCTGAATCAGCGAACCGAAGGTTTTGGCGTACTCAAAGGTTTCTACCAGTGCAGAGATGGTTGCGCGCTGCACCTTGAAAGGGGCTAGGTGCGTAGCGAGTTCGTCTACGCTAAGGCCCTTGCTCTCTTGCAGGCTCAACACATTGAGCTTGGGTGGCTGCAGGTTACCAGCATCGTCAGTGGCAGTGAACAATCGGCGGTCGTCGGCTCGGGCTTTCATTAATAAAGCGAAGCCGGCCATTTGGGCAGCGCGGTCGTCAATGTCCAACCCAAAAAGGTTCTTTTCCAGGATCAGGCGTGGGATGGCTCTTGGCTGGTAGCCACGCTCAAGGTAAATGGCTTTAAGCACGTCATAGGCCACAACCAAAATGTGGCCGCTGCCACAAGCAGGATCCAGTACGGTGATGGATTCGGGATTGAGAGTGTCGCCATCTTCCCGCACGCGAGTTTGGATGAGGGCATCGAGCTGGGCTTGCACCTCAGGCGTTTGCTCTGCGGGCGTGATGTAGTAAGGCCACTCCTTCGCCAAGGTACTTTGCGGGTTGGCCATGAGCCATAGGCGGCCCACGCTGTTTTGCACCAGGTATTGGACGATCCAATTTGGCGTAAAAAGCTGGGTAGCGGCTGGGATGTCTTCGCTTTTGACGACCTTGCCAATGACCTGGTCCTTCTTCTCACTAATGTAGAACTGGTACAGCCAGCCGATGATTTCGACCTCGGCCCAGTCTTCTGCAGGAATAGCCTCGACCAACTTGGAAATGACGGAGTCGCTGCGCAGCAGGTTGTCGGGCAGCAGCAGTTCGGAATCGTCGTCAATGCGCTCAAACAAAAATGGCATGGCATTGCTGAGCGCATTGCATTGCGCGACCAACAATGTGCGATAAAGCTCGCCATCGCGGTTGCCGGCCAACTTCATCTCCAGCACCAGCGGTGCACGCAAACCCGGTAAATTGCCGCCTTGGGCCAATTCAGCGGCATAGGTCAATATGTCTGGCAGCCCGCCCGCAGTGCTGGACAGAGCACGATGGCCATGGCCCAGGTAGTCATGCAGCTCCATGTAGCGCAGCGCCGCAAAGCGGTTGAACCAGGTGTAGGCCACGGCCTCCATCGTGTGTTCAAAACCATCCTTCTGGATGCGAGTGATGAGCCGCTGGCGTTGTCCATCCACCTTGATAGGCCAAGCCTGGCCAGCAATGACCGTAACGTCGCCTTGAGTTTGGCTGGGTGCTACTTCCAGCTTGTCGCCTTTGCTGGACAAACCCAATTGATTGGCACGGGCTGTGACAGCAGCGATGAAGTCTTTGCGCGCCTGAGGGGCGTAGGACTTGAGAATTGACTTGTTCATGTTTTTATAAGGTAAATAGGGCTATAGCCCTTGAATAGATTGCGTGAGCAGCTATTAAATTAAGAGTAGATGAAGACTTTTTGGTCATGATTTGGACTCGGGTCTTGCCACTTTTTGAAAGTATTTTTTCAATACCCAACCGGTTCGGTAGTCTTGGTGAAGCCAGTGGTAATACTGAATCTCGATCCATTTGCCGTCCTCAGATACAGGGCGGACAACTTCATTTGGCAGCAACTTTCCGACCACTGCGGATCCATGCTCAGGCTTGGCGCGAACTATGGCTGCCCGATCTTTCACCACAAATCGCTCTTCTTGCCGTTTGGCTTCTTGCACCAGTGCTGTTTCCACCAGCTTCGTGAGGGCTTCGATCATCTTTCGCTGGCCTTCAAGTCCGCCAGCCTGTGCTTCCAACTTTTTGTCTGTAGCGGCCTGCCATTGGCTTGAGGAAATTTCTTGGTAAATGGGAACCAGAAAGGCCAAGATGAAACTTAGGAGAGCCATCAACTCCATTGACTTGCGACTGAGACCTATGCCATCTTCGTCCTGGTGCACAAACTGAGGATTGACCGAACCATCGGGGTTGATGCCCCACGCGGCTAGCTGTGACTGAATTCCATCCTGCCCCAATATCTTTGCAAGAGCTGCTGCTGACGCCCAATCCATGACCGGCAAGGAAAGCTTGCCAACTTGCTCTTGCCAAGCTTTTAATGGGCTCAAGGATTCAAGCAACGCGGACGGTACAGCCCAATGTTTATTAGCTTCCTCAAAGCTCTTCATCACCTGCTGTAGACCAGTGCTTACCGAAGTCTCAGCCAACATTCTCCGGGCGTGTTCTATTGAGCTGTCACTTACAAAGTGCAGACTTTTTAGGTAGGCGCTTGGCCCTGCGACCTGATCCAGGAGCTTGGTGAAGTTATCAGTGGCTGCAAGGGGTTTCGAGAATTCATCGATCATCCGTTGGATAGATCCATCCGCTAGTAAGCCACTGCGGATATTTACCAATGGATCAAGCATCTTTCGGATGCTGTCTTCTTGTGCTTTCTGCGCTTCGTGCATCTGCTTAGCCATATGAACGGCAGCAGAGTCCTGACCGACCAATTTCTTGATTTGTTCAGCCAGACTGTTGGATTCAGCCATCGCAGTCATCCAAGTGGAGCGCTCTTGTTCCAGTTTTCGATATTCGTTAAGTGCATGACT
>CAIYNH010000744.1 GCA_903927495.1 uncultured beta proteobacterium | reverse complement strand
CGGTTTTTGCCGCTGCAGCCATTGGTTTGATTGTCAGCCTGGCAGGCTTGTCGGTGTGGGCACCGGTCATGACGGCGAGCAAATTGCTGGGCGATATTTCGATTGGCCTGATGATTTTTTCGCTCGGTGTGCGCTTGTCAAATGCCGCTTTGAGTAATTGGGCGATAGCTTGGGTGGCTGCGGTAGCGACCCCGCTGACAGGCACGTTGGTGGCTTGGGTCTATGGCACGCTGGCTGGATTGAGCAAGTCGGAGCTCGACATCCTATTTATCTTTGGCGCGTTGCCGCCTGCGGTGGTGAATTTCATTTTTGCCGAGCGCTACAACCAAGAGCCTGACAAGGTGGCAAGCATCGTCATTGTAGGCAATGCATCTGCCGTGTTTTTTATACCGTTGGCGCTGGCCTGCCGGCTCTAGTGAAGCCGATCCATTGCTCACTTTATAAAAAATAGTGTAAACCCTAATTTGAATTGATAGTCGATCATATTTGCGCGTTTATCGAACAATGTTCAAATATTTAGTCAAATTTGCCGCAAGAAATTTATTAAAGTAAGGTAAAAATCTGCTCCATATTCGATTATCGAACGTTTGTATCAATTGATTCCTGGCTTAACCATTCCTACTGGAGACAAAAAAATGAAAGATCTGATTGCCCACCAACTCGTCAAATACCTCGAAGATCGGGGTGTTGAGCACATCTTTGGTTTGTGTGGCCATACCAACATTGCGGTGCTTTCAGCGCTTGAGAAAAGCAGCATCAAGTTCATCAACACCCGCCATGAGCAAGTCGCCGCGCATGCCGCTGACGGTTATGCCCGGGCCAAGAAAACCACCGCCGTGGTGCTCAGTCACCTCGGCCCTGGCCTGACCAATGCGTCGACCGGTGTCGCCAATGCGGCGCTCGATTCGATCCCGATGGTGGTCATCGCCGGTGACGTGCCCAGCCACTACTATGGCAAGCACCCGCATCAGGAGGTAAACCTGCACTCTGATGCTGCGCAGTCCGAGATTTATCGCCCATTCTGCAAACGCGTCTGGCGAGTCGAGCGCCCTGACCTATTTCCAGAAATCATCGAAAAAGCTTTCCAGTTGGCTGAGAGTGGCCGCCCCGGCCCGGTGCTGGTGTCCGTGCCAATGGACATCTTCTCAAAAGAAGTTGATGTTGAGCTGTTTGCCAAGTTCAGACTGCACACCAAGAAATTGCACACACCGTCGATCGACGACGAGGTGGCCACCCAAATCATCGAAGCCTTGGTCGCTGCCAAGCGCCCACAGCTCCATGTGGGCGGCGGCGTGGTGTTGGCGAACGCCACGAATGAGCTGGAAGAATTTGTCAACCACATGAGCCTGCCGGTGTCGCATAGCCTGATGGGCAAGGGTGTGCTGCCCGATGACCATCCGTTTATTTTGGGCATGACCGGTTTTTGGGGCACGAGGTTCATCAACGACAAGTGCCTGAACGCGGATCTGGTGTTGGGCCTTGGCACCCGCTTTGCTGAAGCCGATTGCAGTTCCTGGGAAAACGAATACACCTTTGACTTTACCCAATCCAAGCTGATTCACATCGACATCGACCCCAGCGAAATTGGTCGCAACTACCCGGTGCAAATCGGTGCTGTGGCCGATCTGAAACAAGCGCTGAAGGTGTTGAACCGCGTTGCCAAAAAGCTCTACCCGGAAGGCTTCAAGAATGAGGTTTTGAAGGCCGAGATGGCCAGCAACCGCAGTACCTTCAAGGCCGGCCTGGTAGCGGCTCAGCAAAGCAGCGCTTTCCCGATGCGCCCTGAGCGCATCCTGGCGGATGCCCGTGCCGTGCTGCCGCGTGATGTGATCATTACCACCGATGTGGGCTGGAACAAAAACGGTGTCGGCCAGCAGTTTGACATCTTCACCCCCGGCAGCATCCTGACTCCGGGCGGCTTTGCCACCATGGGCTTTGGCGCACCGGCGGCGATTGGTGCCAAGATTGCCTGTCCTGATCGCGTGGTGGTCTCCCTGGTCGGAGACGGTGGATTTGGGCAGAACCCGGCCATGCTCGCGACTGCGGTCGAGAGCAATGTGCCGGTGATCTGGGTGATCATGAACAACTGCGCCTTTGGCACCATCGCGGGCTTGCAACTGGCGCACTACGGCACCACCGTGGGCACCCTGTTTTTCAAGGACGGTGCGCCATTTCAGGCAGATTTTGCGGCCATTGCCCGTGCCTACGGTGCCGAGGGTGTCAGAGTGACATCAGCCGAAGGG
>CAIYNH010000743.1 GCA_903927495.1 uncultured beta proteobacterium | reverse complement strand
GCACAAAGCCTGATTCGCCAAGACAAGCCCGCTGCTTTGTTCCGTTTAGGCATGTCGGAAGAAGCTGCCGACATGATTGGCGCGCTCTCCCCCGCTCAGATTCTGAAAATTGCTTCCGGCACCATGCTGTTGTGCCGTTTCCGCGTGGATGACGATCTGGTTTGGGGACTGCTGACCAACCACACTTCGGCCAAGGTGGACAACGATGCCACAACCCGTTTGCACGCCAGCATTTTGATGGCTGGTCGTTTTGCTGAAGCACTGTAAGGGGAACATCATGGCCACCGCATCGACAAAAAGTGTATTGAACGATTCCAGGCAAGTTGACCGGGCAGTTGCCCTGATTCAACTCGGCGCACGCCTGCAAGTGCTGGAAAGCGAAACCAGCCTGTCTTACGAGCGTTTACTGCGTTTATATAAAGAAGTGGCTGGCAAGTCACCCTCCAAAGGTCAGTTGCCGTTTTCTACCGACTGGTTTCTAACCTGGCAGCCCAACATCCACGCTTCGCTGTTTCTGAACACCTACGAGTATCTGAACAAGGTCAGCGCTCTTGAAGACATCGATGCCATCATGAAAGCCTATCGGCTTTACAACGAGCAAATCGCTGCTTGCGGTGTCGAACCCCTGTTGACCATCACCCGCGCCTGGCGCCTGGTGAAGTTTGTCGATAACAACATGCTGGCCATGACCAAGTGCAGCAAGTGCGGTGGTCACTTCGTCAGTGAGGCCTATGAAAACGCACGTTATTTTGAGTGCGGGCTGTGCACGCCGCCAGCGCGCGCCGGCAAAGGCACCAGCAGTGGCGGGATTCTGCTCCATTAATGCTGCATATTTAGTAGCACCTAACGCACGTCAACAATGTATCAGGAGCCAATTTAATCATTGACTCAAGTGTGTCGTTCGCCGGACGATATGATAGATACCGGTTCACACGACGTGGACAGTTCGACTTTTTGAAGCAAAGCTTCTTCTGACACCCTCAAACTATGTTCGTCATTGTTGGCTGGCTTATCGTTATGGTATGCGTTTTTGGCGTGTACATCTTCCATGGTGGCAACATCATGGTGGTGTTGAAGGCATTGCCTTTTGAGCTGATCACGATTGGCGGAGCCACTATGGGGGCCTTTGTCGCCAACAACCAGATGAAAGTGATCAAGTCCAGCATGAAGGGCTTGGGCATGTGCTTCAAGGGCAGCAAATACACCAAGGCGCGTTACATGGAGTTGCTTGCGCTTTTGTACGACATCTTGCAAAAGGCCCGCAAAGAAGGACTGATGGCCATTGAAAAAGATGTGGAAGACCCACATTCCTCAGAAATTTTCAAAAAACATGGTGACGTTGGCCACGACCACCATGTGGTCGAATTTATCACCGACTACCTGCGCATGATGGTCTCAGGCAACCTCAATGCGCACGAGATTGAATCATTGATGGACAGCGAGATTGACACCCACCATGCCGAAGAACACGCGGCGGTTGCCGCACTGCAACGCGTCGCCGGTGGGCTGCCGGCCTTTGGCATCGTAGCGGCGGTGCTTGGCGTGGTGAACACCATGGGCTCGGTCGGACAACCCCCCGCCGTGTTGGGCGGCATGATTGCCTCTGCCTTGGTGGGCACCTTTTTAGGTATTTTGCTGGCATACGCCTTCGCCGAGCCGCTGGCCGGACTGCTGGAGCAAAAAGTGGAAGAAGCCGGCAAAGAGTTTCAGTGCATCAAGACCACCCTGCTGGCCAGTATGCAGGGATATAACCCGGCTACGGCCATTGAATTTGGCCGCAAGGTGCTGTACTCCACTGAGCGTCCCACTTTTGGCGAGCTTGAAGCGTTCGTCAAGAAAAAATAACACTACCGATTCTGCAGCATGGCGAACGAAGCCAAAAAACTCCAGCCGATCATCATCAAGCGGGTCAAGAAGGGCGGCCACTCGGCGCACGGGGGTGCCTGGAAAATTGCTTATGCCGACTTTGTGACGGCCATGATGGCGTTCTTTTTGCTTATGTGGCTACTGGGTAGCACCTCTGAGGGTGATAAAAAGGGCTTGTCGGATTATTTTCAGTCGCCGCTGAAGGTGGCCATGCAAGGTGGCAGTGGTGCCGGTGCCAGTGCCAGCGTGATCTCTGGCGGCGGCAACGACATGACGCAGTCGGCGGGTCAATCCAAACGTGGTGACGGCGGTGACTCCAAAGCAAAAAAGACGGCTGGAGATCAAGCCAAGGCGGCCAGAGCCAAGCAAGATGCTCAAAAACTGGCCGAGTTGAGCGCCAAGATCAGTGCGGTCATTTCAAGCAACAAAAAATTGGCAGAGTTCAGTGACCAAATCAAACTGAGCATGACCCCTGATGGTCTTCAGATTCAAATTGTCGATGACCAAAAACGCCCCATGTTTGACAGTGGCGGCACCAGTGTCAAGCCTTACATGCGTGAAATCCTGCATGAGATTGGCATTGCACTGGTTGATGTCGACAACAAAATCAGCATGGACGGCCATACTGATCAAACACCTTACGGTGCCGGGGCACGCGGCTACAGCAATTGGGAGTTGTCGGCTGACCGGGCCAACGCCTCACGCCGCGAACTAGTGGCTGCGGGCATGCCGGATGAAAAAATTGCCCGGGTGATGGGATTGGCATCCAGCGTATTACTTGACGAAGAAAACCCACGCAGCCCGGCAAACCGTAGAATCAGCATTACCGTGATGACGCGCGAAGCTGAAGAGCGTTTATTGGGTGCCAGACGGCCCGAGGTCATCACAGAGCAAAATACAGCGCCCGCCGAGAATTCGGCTCCGGTCAAACACTAAGGCAATGTGACATCATGATTGTGTACAAACTAATACGCGTTCGAATCAACGCCATCGAAAGGCTGAACCATGGCCAGTGATCTCAAGTTTTTGGTGGTCGATGATTTCTCCACCATGCGTCGTATTGTGCGCAACCTGCTCAAGGAGAGCGGCTTCACCGAGGCTGACGAGGCAGAAGATGGCCTTGTCGCCATGCACAAATTGCGCAATGGCAAGTTCGATTTTGTCGTCAGCGACATCAATATGCCCAACATGAATGGTTTTCAGTTGCTGTCTGAAATCAAGAAAGACCCGGCACTCAAACACATTCCGGTTTTAATGGTGACCGCCGAAGCCCGCAAGGAAGACATCGTCATGGCCGCACAACAAGGTGCAGCGGGCTACATCGTCAAACCGTTTACCAAAGCCACGCTAGAAGACAAAGTCAATCTCATCCTCACAAAGCTGGGGTTGAAATGAGTACCGCGGGTAACAGCGAATCAGCCCTGTCAGACCCGGCAGAAACTCCTCAGGACGTGCATCAGCGCATTGGTGCCCTGACGCGCCAATTGCATGATTCACTCAACGGTTTGGGGTTGACTGACAAGGTTAAGAATTGGGCAGGTGAAATCCCGGATGCCAAAAGCCGACTCTCCTACATTGCCAGACTGACTGGTGAAGCGGCTGAAAAAGTGCTCAACAGCGTGGATCAGGCCAAAGCCCACCACGACCATATTGCCGCTGAAACCCGGCGCATTGGGGCCTTGATCGTGAAAGACCCGGTAGCCGCTGTGGCCAAGGGCCATGTAATGAATTTCATCACAGACGTGGAAGAAGCCACCAAGGAAATCGACAAAAACCTGACCGACATCATGATGGCGCAGGACTTTCATGATCTCACCGGGCAGGTGATTGCCAAGGTGGTCAACCTGGCTGCCAGCATCGAGGCGCAGCTTGTGCTGTTGCTGATTCAAACGGCACCACCTGACAACGCGGTCAAGGCCCAGCCCACGCAGACCGCCGCTGCGCCGGTGCCCGCAGTACCGGTGGCACCGGTTTTGCACGGACCGGTGGTTAGTCCAGAAGGCAATCCTGATGTGGTTCATGGGCAGTCTGAGGTCGATGACCTGCTGGCCAGCTTGGGCTTTTAGTGGTGCAAAAATAACCAATGTACCGATATTGACGGTACTGGCAATTGGAAAGCCCACTCCCCATCAGACTTTGGGAGGGCACGCTTTTGAATTAAGGGACAGTGACTCGCCTCTACCCTGAGACCAAGTCAGAACAAACGGGCGAAAGGCCCGTTTTTCACGCTTTAGTTATCTGTCACGTTAATGACAATGGGGAGAATCACTCTATCTCCCAAACATGGAATCCAGTAGCCAAGACCGTAGCTTGCCAGCCTCCGAAAGGAAGCTGCAAAAGGGCCGTGACGATGGTCAGGTAGCCCGCTCACGCGATTTGTCGAACTTGGCAGTGCTGGGTGGTGGCGCACTTAGCCTGATGTGGCTGGCACCTCTGATGTTCGAGCGAATCAAGAGTGCGCTGAGCCTGCAACTCGTGTTCGATGCCCAGTCGATCAAAAACCCGCTGGTTATGCTAAACCGATTGGAGTCCATGACGGCCATAGGCCTGACAGCATGCGTTATTTTTTCCGCAATTATTTCCACCATCGCCATCGTCAGCACCGTTGCCGTTGGCGGCTGGGTTAACAGCCTGAAACCGATCACCCCTGACTTCAGCCACCTCAACCCCTTGACTGGCTTTGGACGCTTGTTCACCAAAGACAAATTCACCGAGATGCTCAAGATGACCTTCATCTCGGGCATGCTCATCGCCGTTGGTTTCAACTACCTCTCATCGGGCATCGAAACCCTTGGTTCCCTGGTGTTGCAGCCCTCAAGCTGGGCAATTCAACACCTGGCGGAGTGGTTAAAAACCGGCTTGGGCTTGATGCTGCTGGTGGTATTGGTGGTTGCCATGGTGGACGTACCCTTGCAGAGTTTTTTGCACAAATCCCGGATGAAGATGTCGCACCAGGAAATGAAGCAGGAAAACAAGGAGTCTGATGGCAATCCAGAGATGAAAGGCCGGATGCGCCAGCGCCGTCGCGATCTCGCACATGGCAACAGCATTGGCGCCGTGCCGAAAGCTGATTTTGTGTTGATGAACCCAACCCATTACGCAGTCGCGCTTCAATACAACGACCAAACCATGCATGCCCCGCGTGTAATTTCCAAAGGTGCTGATTTGCTGGCCTTCAAAATCAGGGATATTGCCAAACAAAATGCGATCCCGGTTCTACAGTCGCCAATGCTGGCACGCGCGCTATATGCCAACGCCGAGATCGATCAGGACATTCCTACCAGCCTGTACACCGCCGTAGCGCAAGTGCTGGCTTACATCTACAAACTGAAGGCGGCCATGCGGGGCGATGGCCCGATGCCTGGTGAGCCACCACTGCCATTTGTGCCACCCGAGCTTGACCCCCTGTCCAAAGTGCTATCTGCCGTTGAAACACCATGAACCTGTCCATTCAATCCGTTAAACAGTGGT
>CAIYNH010000742.1 GCA_903927495.1 uncultured beta proteobacterium | reverse complement strand
GGTCACAGGTGTTCCTTTGAAAATCATTTGGCTGGTCTTCCTCGGGTTTGGTACAGCGTAACGAACAAATTGGGGCTACAACATGCTGCCAATGTCCATGGAAATAAACCAGTCGGCATACAGGCGCAGCATTCGGGTGCGGGCGGCGGTGACGAAGCCATGCACTTTCTGGCGGTTTACGGCTGGATCAGGGCCGCTATCGGTAACATGTTCAACGGTAATGGAAAACATCGAACGTAAATCGCCCGGAGGCGTTTGTGAGGTGTCATCCAAGAGGGCTCCCCGCAAGAAAACAGCATCGCCGGGAAGACTTTCTATGGCAAGATCGTTTTGGCGACTACGGTTTTGCTCAAATGGCAGGATGTGCAGGTTTCCGATGGTTTTGCCCCATTCATGGCAAACCCGAAGAAAAGTGTTCTTTCGTTTCCAGTTCGAGAACATGTGTTGCGGCAGGATGTGGTCGTAATCCCACGGGCGGTTGTGATCCTCCCAATACCCGGTGATGGATGGGTCGTGGGGAAAACGTTGGCTTAACCAATCGCGTTGGCCGAAGATCAACAAATACTTGCTGGAGTCACCGTCTGTCAAACTCGTAAGCAGCGGCCAATAAGCTGTTTGACGGCGCTTTTGTTCATCATCTGAATGCTTCCCCTGCGCGTCTGTCGCAGGATCCCCAATCAAGGTGGTCCACCAACGCCAATGCTCCACATTTTCCTGATCCGGCGCCGTAATCAAATCTGCCAGAGGGATAGGTGCTAGCAGGTTGACCAATCCAACCTTTTGGTCTGAGTCTTGGCCAATGAACTTCAGCTCAGTGAGCACACGGGGGTGCTGTTTGTACACGTCGCCATCTAGCCAACCTGTCAGGGATCCCATTTTCCAGAGCGCTGTCACCGCAGCGCCTCTGTCTTGCCCAAACCAATGCAATGCCGTGGTCAGCCCACGCAGTCTTGTCAGGGCGGTGGGAGCGGGCGTGATGCCACGATCCAGCGATACCTTGGCGAGGCACATCAAAAAATGAAACACCTCGGGGGCCTGTTCCGCCATGCGTGAGCGTAATACCGGCGGCAACCCGCTGAGGTTTGCCTGCCGGTCGTACAGCAGCCATTCGTCAACCCGGCGGATAACCTCTCCAATAGGGGTTCGTTTATCCTGAACACCGACAGCGTATTTATTCAAAGCAAACAGTAGATCGATTTCATCCTTGGCTTTGCGCCGCTCTATGATCAATTTGCTGTCGCCGGATGTTTCATTGGATAGTGCTATACCCCGCAAGGCAGCCACGCTCAAACCTAGAGCAGACTTGGGCTCAGATAGGTCTGACAGTGCCAGTCGCGCTCCCAGCAGTGCAACCTGTGTGGCGGTCGGGCTCGGGCTGATGGCTTCAATTGTCTTTTCTATTCCGGGCCAATATGGTGTCAGCAAAATGTCAGCGATGCCACTTTCACTCAATAGTTTTCCATAGAGATCAAGTGTGCGCAGGTCAATGAGCCGCTGAAAAGTGGCTAC
The DNA here is from genome assembly GCA_903927495.1 of uncultured beta proteobacterium. Lineage (GTDB taxonomy): Bacteria > Pseudomonadota > Gammaproteobacteria > Burkholderiales > Burkholderiaceae_C > Rhodoferax. Next base: position 1,225 of record CAIYNH010000742.1, on the reverse strand, counting down.
ATCGTCCTTCGTCCAAAGTCGCCTATCCACATCTTGCTCAATCAGCTTGTTCCATGCATCTGCGTTTTGAACCAAGTCACCATTATTTTCAAGTGGAACAAAAGCACCTTTACCTCGACTTCTGTTTTCCGAAGCATCAAGCCAGCGGAAGTTTCCGAGTGAATTGCCGACAACGCCGCGCCCATATCGAAAATTGTCAGAGTCCAAAAATGGATAAGTTTTCAAATCAAGACGGCTGTCACGGCTACGCCAATCAAAGCCAAAAATATCCGAGGGAATGATGTGATCAAGATCGATTGGGAGATCCTCGTCCCGATCCGATGTCGGATCGAAATCAGGAAATTTTTCTGCAATGTAGCCGCGTTGCAACCACATCAAGGCACGTTTTATTAGCGTTGCATTTGTGGACAGTAAGCGCAACGCATCTGCGGACCTGAGTTCACCATCTCGGTCACGCCAAGTGAAGCGCTCAGCCCAAGGACGAAGCCGATAATCGCCCTCGCTGAGCTGCTCCACTTCATGTCGCAGATTGATTAACGTATCTGGTCGCGGTAAAGAATGTGAAATTCCTTCCTTCTCAAACTCGGCGACCAAATCGCAAATGGCTTCCTGACAGAAAGTCCATTTTTTATCTTTAGCATGCAGGAAAACACACCATGCCGCTTTCGAGTCATCGCCAACGAAAAGAAGCCAGTACAGCACAAATGCGCGCAAAGTTTTGCGGTCATCTACCGCCCACGGGTGGCCTGAACCACGCTTGATGGCAATTAGAAGTACTACATCAACAAGTTCACGTGGCAGACCGGCCAACAGAATGGTCGGCAGCCCTTCTGGATGCGTGACTGCATCGTATGAGAGCACTGTCCGGACTGCGGTGAGTGCAGCCTCCAGGGGCGAGGTCTGGTTTTGACATACCACCAACTCAAGAAATTTAAGTCGCACTGCCTCGCGCTCTGGTTCCTTTAATTGAGATACAAACGAAGGACTCGGGCGGCTGATCAACTCCCATTCCTTTGCTTTCTCCCATGGTGTTAATGACTTTGAAACACGCAGAGCCGCCAAAACCAAGTCAACCTCGCTGGCAAGGCGTCCGCTTTGGCCTTGCATGATTGCTTTCATGCGGTCATAAATTTCCGGATACTGTTGCTTAATGATCGAATAGGTTAATTCGTCATCGGAAAGACGGGTGCCACCCTGACCCAAGCGTGCGAAAAAGCGTATGTAT
>CAIYNH010000741.1 GCA_903927495.1 uncultured beta proteobacterium | reverse complement strand
GAATTGTGGGCCTGGTGCTGGCTAGTTTGGGTTTACTCTACGGATTTTTATTTGCCATTGTGCGGCGAGCGGAACAGACCATCCATGCACAAAGCGAAGAAGTGGATCGAGCGCACCAGGCCGTATTGGTGCACCAGGCATTGCACGACCCGCTCACCGGTTTGCCGAATCGAGTCAGTCTGTCTGAGCTTCTCGATGGCATGTTGCGCTCCATGCAGCGCAGCGGCAAGAAGTTTGCCATTCTCTCTATCGGGTTGGATGGATTTAAGGTAATCAACGACTCCATGGGGCACATTGTGGGCGATCGGGTGCTCAAGGAAGTCGGTCGCCGTCTGATCGAGCAGTTTCGCGGCGCCGACATCACCGCTCGGATGGGCGGCGACGAATTTGTGGTGGCAATTTCCGAAGTGGACCGGGCGCTGGAAATTGAACTGATCGTGCAAGCGGTCGAGCGGGTGCAAAAAGCAATGACAGAGCAATCGATCGTGGTGGAGGAACAGGCGTTGACGGTTACCGTCTGCATCGGCGTGGCTATATTTCCTGATGATGGTGCTGATGTGCTGGAACTGCTCAAGAGTGCCGACAATGCCCTCTCATACGCCAAAAAGTCGGGTCGCAATAGTTACAAGTTTCACACGGCAGACATGAACGCACGCGCGTTGGGCATGCTGCTGATCGAAAGTGAATTGCGGCTGGCTTTGAGTGACGGACAGCTTCGTTTGTATTACCAGCCCCAAATTGAACTGGCCAGTGGCAAGGTTATTGGGGCCGAGGCGCTAATCCGCTGGCAGCACCCACAGCGCGGCTTAATATCACCTGCTCACTTCATTCCAGTGGCTGAAGAGCGCGGCCTGATCGTGGCCATAGGGGAGTGGGTATTGCGTGAGGTCTGTCGCCAAATTCGCGAATGGCAGCAGGCTGGAATGGCGCATATTCCGATAGCCATTAATCTATCGGCCAAACATTTCAATCAAAAGTCGCTGCTCGATGACGTGGTGCAAACTCTCTCAGAATATGGAGTCCCAGCGAACTGCCTTGAAATGGAGTTGACAGAGACTTCTGTGATGCAGGATGCCGATGTGACCATCGCGACGATGCAGCAACTCAAGGGCATCGGTGTCATGCTCGCTTTGGATGACTTCGGCACCGGTTATTCCAGTCTGAGCCAACTCAAGGGGTTGCCGCTGGACAATCTCAAGGTGGATCAGTCTTTTGTGCGTGGTCTACCCGATGATCAGGATGACCTTGCTATTTGTACTGCGGTGATCGCCATGGGTCAAGCGCTGGGAATGAGTGTGATTGCGGAAGGTGTCGAAACAGCCGAGCAGCTGGCGGTTTTGCGCTCGCTCGGTTGCGATCAGGTGCAAGGGTATCTCTTTGCTAAACCGATGCCTGCGCAGGAGTTGTTTAAGTTCGTGATGGTTCGGGTGACCTGATGCCCGCTGGGTTAAATCCCTGAAGGCATATTCCATTGCTAAATCATCCCTGCCGTTGATGTCTCTTCTTGTCTTGATGCTGCAATAACTGCGGCTCAATACCTACACGCAAATGATTTACAAATGGAATTAGAAGCGAGCAGATGCTGCATTTTGGAGGTACTCAACTCGCCAACTCGGCGGTTTCAACGAGTTTGTTAAGTTTACTCACGCCGTAGCGGCTCAATTTAGCTTAGAGTGCGGTTCACCCTATTCGTCTCAGGATCAACACCATGCACGCTGACTTGCTCTCGGAAGCTACTCAATCACTATCAAAAACAGAGCTTCAATCACTAGTGGTGAAAGCTTTGCAGTCTGATTTGCCTAAGCATTGTGTGCTTTGGAATAACGAGGACACTACGCCTTACGAATGCGATGGCCTGACCGCCTACCGGCAGCGTCCGTTGCTGGTGGCCCTGCCCGAGGACGAGACCCAGGTGCAAGCAGTCTTGCGTACCTGTCAGCGCTTGGGGGTGCCGGTGGTGGCGCGTGGGGCGGGCACCGGTTTGTCTGGCGGGGCCATGCCGCACCCCATGGGCGTGACCTTGTCGCTGGCCAAGTTCAACAAGATTCTCAAGCTCGACCTCTTGGCACGCACGGCGGTGGTGCAATGCGGCGTGCGTAACCTGGCCATCAGCGAGGCGGCGGCACCGCTGGGTCTGTATTACGCGCCCGACCCGTCCAGCCAAATTGCCTGCACCATTGGTGGCAACGTGGCGGAAAACTCGGGCGGCGTGCACTGCCTCAAGTACGGTTTGACGCTGCACAACATCCTGAAAGTGCGTGGCTTCGCCATGGACGGTGCGCCACTTGAGTTTGGCTCAGACGCGCTTGATGCGCCGGGCTTTGATCTGCTCAGTGTTGTGATCGGCTCTGAAGGCATGCTGGCCGTGGTCACCGAAGTCACCGTCAAGCTGATCCCCAAGCCGCAACTGGCACGCTGCATCATGGCCAGCTTTGATGACATTCGAAAAGCCGGTGAGGCGGTGGCGGCAGTGATTGCCAACGGCATCATTCCGGCCGGACTTGAGATGATGGACAAGCCCATGACCGCCGCTGTAGAAGACTACGTGCACGCCGGTTACGATCTCGACGCGGCGGCTATTTTGCTCTGCGAGAGCGATGGTACACCTGCCGAAGTTGAAGAGGAAATTGGCCGTATGTCGCTAGTGCTGCTAGCAGCGGGAGCTACAAAAATTGCAGTAAGTGAAAGCGAGGCCGAGCGCCTGAAATTCTGGAGTGGGCGCAAAAATGCATTCCCCGCCAGCGGCCGTATCAGCCCGGACTATATGTGCATGGATTCCACCATTCCGCGTAAACGTGTGGCCGACATTTTGCTGGCCATTGCCGAAATGGAGAAGAAATACCGCTTGCGCTGTGCCAACGTGTTTCATGCGGGTGATGGCAACCTGCATCCGCTGATCTTGTTTGATGCCAACGACCCAGATCAACTGCACCGCTGTGAGTTGTTTGGTGCCGACATCCTGGAAACCAGTGTGGCCATGGGCGGCACGGTGACTGGTGAACACGGCGTGGGTGTGGAAAAGCTCAACTCCATGTGCGTGCAGTTTTCTGCGACCGAGAACGAGCAGATGTTTGGCATCAAGCGTGCCTTTGATCCACGCGGTCTGCTCAACCCGGGAAAGGTCATCCCAACCTTGCACCGCTGCGCCGAATACGGCCGGATGCTGGTGCGTGGGGGCCAGATCAAGCACCCAGATTTGCCACGGTTTTAGGAGCACGCTATGCAAGGTCTACATGGTTTAGCATGGATTTTGACTATGCAATCTTTGGGCGAGTTGCTGTCGCGCGGACTGGCCTTGCCGTTTCCCGGACCGGTGCTTGGCATGCTGCTCCTGCTCATGGCACTGCGGCTGCCGGTGGTGCGTGAACCGGTGGCGGTCTGTGCCAACTTTTTGCTCTCGCACTTGTCCTTGCTGTTTGTGCCGGTAGGCGTGGGTGTCATGACGCATCTGGGGCTGTTGAGTCAATACGGGCTGCGTATGCTGGCCGTGATTGTGCTGTCGACCTGGATCGGTTTGGCGGTGACTGGGCTGCTGCTTAAACCCGCCAAAGGGCCAGAAAATGCCTAAATTTGTTGAGTTGTGGGTCTACCTTTCTGCCACCCCTCTGTTTGGCCTGACGGCAACGCTGGTGGTGTACGTGTTGGCGCAGGCCCTGTATGCCCGACTCAAACAAGTTCCCTGGGCCAATCCGGTGCTGTGGTCGGTGGTGTTCATTGCGGCCATGCTGATGCTCACCGGGGTGAGTTACCCCAGCTATTTTTCGGGCGCACAGTTTATTCACTTTTTGCTTGGGCCCGCTGTGGTGGCATTGGCCTGGCCGTTGTGGCAGCGCCGCGCTGAGCTGGGTCAGCGCTGGCGGGCGCTGTTGCTGGCCGCCGTGCTGGGTGGTTTTGCTGCCAGCGGTTCGGCTTTGTTGCTGGGCTGGGCGGTGGGATTGCCGTTGGAGGTGGTGCTGTCGTTGGCACCCAAGTCAGTCACAGCGCCGGTCGCGATGGGTATTGCCGACAAGATTGGCGGCATCCCGGCGCTGGCGGCGGTGTTTGCGGTGGTAACCGGCATGGTCGGAGCCTTGAGCGGCAAGACGTTGTTTGGTCTGCTCAAGATTCCCACCACGTCAACGGGCTGGATGGCGCGCGGCTTTGCGATGGGCACCGCGTCGCACGGCATTGGTGCCGCACGCGCCATGCAGGTCAATGCCGATGCCGGTGCTTATGCCGGATTGGCGCTGGGCTTGCAGGTGGTGCTGGCTTCGCTCTTGATACCGTTGGCGTTTCGGCTGTTTTGAGCGCAAGCTGGGTGAGTGACTGGCTTGGTGTTCAGGCCGATAGCAGGTGGCGCTGCCCGAATCAATCAGATTCGATCTGCGCCGCCAAGGCCTGGCCCATGCTCGTCGTCGAAGCATTGCCACCCAGATCTGGTGTGCGCGGCCCTTGTTTCAATACCGTTTCAATCGCCGTCACGATAGCGTCATGTGCCTCGCGAAAAACGCCCAGGCTATGCCCCAAAAAGTCCAGCATCAGCGCCCCCGACCAGACCATGGCGACCGGGTTGGCGATATTTTTGCCGTAAATATCAGGGGCTGAGCCATGCACCGGCTCAAACAGTGAAGGAAACTTGCGCTCCGGGTTCAGGTTGGCAGAAGGCGCCAGGCCAATCGTGCCGGTGGTGGCCGGTCCCAGGTCTGACAGGATGTCGCCAAACAAGTTGGTCGCAGCTACCACGTCAAAGCGGCCGGGTTGCAGTACAAAACGTGCGCTCAGAATGTCAATGTGCTGCTTGTCCAGCGTCACTGCAGGGTAGTTTTCCCCCATTACGTCAGCACACTTGTCCCACCACGGCATGCTGATCGCAATGCCATTGGACTTGGTCGCCAGCGTCAGGTGCTTGCGAGGGCGACTTTGAGCCAGCTCAAAAGCGTATTTGAGCAAACGGTCGGTGCCGTGTCTGGAAAAAACCGACTCCTGAATCACCACTTCGCGCTCGGTGCCCTCATACATGATGCCGCCCAGTGCCGTGTATTCGCCTTCAGTGTTTTCCCGCACTACGAAATATTCAATGTCGCCGGGTTTGCGTCCGGCCAGCGGGCAGGGCACGCCTTCAAACAGGCGCACCGGGCGTAGATTGATGTACTGGTCAAATTCGCGGCGAAACTTCAGCAGCGAACCCCACAGCGAAATGTGATCCGGTACGCTGGCCGGCCAGCCCACTGCACCAAAGTAAATCGCATCGAAGCCAGACAACTGTTGTTTCCAGTCGTCCGGCATCATCTTTCCGTGTGTCAGGAAATAATCACAATGGGCCCAATCGAAGTGGGTGAATTCCAGACCCAGCTCGAAGCGTCGATCAGCCGCATGCAACACGCGCAGGCCCTCGGGCATCACTTCTTTGCCAATACCGTCGCCGGCGATAACGGCAATTCTTTGTACTTGTTTCATGTGTTCCTTTGTGTCTATGTTGACCTTATTCTCGTTTCAGATGCTGCAGTATGGTGAAATCATTGTGTAATGGAATTCGCGGGAGCCTATGCTCACTAAATTCCGTCCCGATTGCCGGCGCTTGGCGTTGGTCAAGGTTTATTTTGTTGCTGTTGCAAGACGCGCAGGACAATGGGCTGCGTAAAGATAACTATGTCAATCTTTAGGAGTGAATTGATGAAAACCTGGAAAATATCCAAACGTCTGAATTTGGTGATTGGCTTATCGGTACTGGTGATGCTTGCGTTGCTTGCTATTAACTGGTTCAGTATGAACAGGCTCAGCGAACTGCAAAAAGTATCTCAGAGCCGCTTGCAGGAGGCTGGCCAGTTGCATCGCGATGCGGGTCTGGGCGCGCAGGCCTATCGCCTGGTGGCAGACACCTATATCAACCGCCAGTTCGACGATGTTGCAAAAAAATGGCAAAAACTCTCGCTCGAGATTGACACCGCGCTGGATTCCGACGCCAAAGTCGCTGATGCGGAGCAAGTGCGGCAGTGGGTCCAGGAAGCCCGCAAGTCCATGGGCGAATTGCGCAAGTTGTACCTGGAGAGTTACCTGCCCATGGCTAAAAAGGATGCGCCTTTGAGTGAACTTGCCGTGGTTGACGACCAGATTGACAAGCTGATCGACAAATACGACGAACTCATCTCCAAGAGCGCGAGCAGCTTGCAAGCCGAGGCTGACAGTGCCAGGCTTGCCTTTGAGGCAGGCGTTGACACGACCCGTATGGTGAGCCTTGCCTCGGTAGTTGCTGGCGGCTTGCTGCTGGTGCTGTTGGCATTGCTGGTGTCACGCAGCATCACGGCCCAGTTGGGCATGGAGCTCAACGACGCGATGACCGCAGCGCGGCACGTCGCGCAGGGTGATTTGAGCAAAATGAATGCTTCTGGTTCACATGCCTCTGACAGCCTTGCCGCAGCGCTCGACACCATGGTGACGATGTTGGCTGCGACCGTCACCCATGTACGCCAAGGTGCAGAAGGTGTCGCCACCGCAAGCGCCGAGATTGCCCAGGGCAACAACGACTTGTCAGCGCGAACCGAGCACCAAGCCAGTGCATTGCAACAAACCGCGTCCAGCATGGAGGAACTCAGCTCCACGGTCAAGCAAAACGCTGACAGCGCCCGCCAAGCCAACCAGTTGGCCATGAATGCCAGCACGGTGGCGGTTGAAGGCGGTGAAGTTGTGGCTCAGGTGGTCAGCACTATGAAGGGCATTAACGATGCCTCCCGAAAAATTGGTGACATCATCAGCGTGATTGACGGCATCGCTTTTCAGACCAATATTCTGGCCCTGAATGCCGCGGTGGAGGCTGCCCGTGCCGGCGAACAGGGCCGTGGTTTTGCAGTGGTGGCCAGCGAAGTAAGGTCGCTGGCAGGTCGCAGCGCTGAGGCCGCCAAGGAAATCAAGACCTTGATCAATACCAGCGTCGAGCGTGTAGAGCAAGGCGCCGCACTCGTGGATCAGGCTGGCACCACCATGACGGCGGTGGTCAACTCGATCAGGCAGGTGACCGACATCATGGGCGAGATCACCGCCGCCAGCAACGAGCAGGCCTTGGGTGTGGCGCAGGTTAGTGATGCCGTCAGCCAAATGGACCTGGCCACGCAGCAAAACGCGGCCCTGGTTGAAGAGATGGCTGCCGCCGCCAGTGGCCTCAAAGCGCAAGCCCAGGAGTTGGTGCAAACCGTAGCGGTGTTCAAGATGAGCAGCAACGATACGCATCACATTCTTACCCCACGCCCGGCCTCAGTACGTGCGCCGGCTTTGTTGGCAAAAAAATACAAAAGTCAGGATCGACGTGTACTGGTGGCCTCGTCAAAACCCAGCGTAAGCCTGGCACCCAAAAAAACAATAAGTAAGTTGGCCGCCAAGGCTGAACCCGTTGCGCCAAAGGACGGTAACGATGAATGGGAGACTTTTTGAGGGGCGGGCATGAGCAGTAGAAAAGCAAGCTAGCGCAACTGATGTAAAAATTCGAAGCTCATACGCAGCCTGGGGTAAAGGTTTGGTCGGTGGTCAGGCGGCATCACCACACTACTGGCGATTCCGATTACCGGAGCATGGGCTCCATTTTTGGAATTGTGGTTCAATCCGAACTTCAATAATTCCCAAATACTCAGTTTTTCTCAAGTAAGCCTATGCAGCACGACGCATCTGCCATCGCACAAATGCTAGAAGCACCTTCCAGTAAACCGAAGTTGCTGGTGGTAGATGATCAGCCCATCAATATTCAGGTGATGCACCAAATTTTTGCTGCGCAGTACCAGGTTTTTATGGCAACCAATGGGGCACAGGCACTCGATTTTTGCCGGGTCAACCCGCCAGATTTGGTGCTGTTGGACATTGTTATGCCCGGCATGGATGGTTTCGAGGTGTGTGCTGCTCTGAAGACTGACCCCGGTACCCAAGATATTCCGGTAATTTTTGTTACCGCGCATACCGATGCTGCGCAGGAAACGCGGGGACTCGAAGTCGGTGCAGTTGACTTTATCTCCAAACCCGTTAATCCGGCCGTCGTGCGCGCTCGGGTCAGGACCCAGCTTACGCTTAAGTTTCAGTCTGACCTGATGCGCAAGCTGGTGTTTCTAGATGGACTGACAGGTGTCTTTAATCGGCGCTATTTCGATCAGCAGTTGGCCATAGAGATGGCTCGCTCCGTGCGTGCACAGACACCTTTGGCTCTCATCATGCTTGACGTGGATTTTTTCAAGCGTTACAACGACCGTTATGGTCACCAGGCTGGTGATGATTGTTTGCGCCAGGTGGCGCAAACCCTGAAAGAAAGTTTACGGCGCCCGGCAGACCTGGTGGCGCGGTACGGTGGCGAGGAATTTGTCTGCATTCTTCCCGAGACAGAATTTGAAGATGCCATGAAGATGGCGCGTGAGCTTGAGCTCAACGTTCGCCAAAAGGCCATCGCCCACGAGGCATCTGAGGCCGCTCGGGTCGTGACCATCAGCCTGGGTGTGGCAGGCAACAGCGCAGGAACTAACAGCGACAAAGCCAGTCTGTTGGCACTTGCTGATGTGCAACTCTACCGGGCCAAACACGCGGGACGCGGCTGTGTCTGTGGTGACAGTCTGTCACTGCAGCGCAGCGCGCCATTACTCAACACGATGCCATAGGCAAGCGTTTCGAATGAACGAAAAACTCAGATCGTTGATCAGCATCGCGGGAAGAGTTTTTTCCCGTTGGTTGCCGAGAAGTCTTGAGCGTCAGCTCATGCTGCTGACCTCGTTTTGCTTGGCATCGTCAATTTTGGGGTATGGCTACTACCTTGCCATCCAGCAAACCAATGATGCGCGCCTCACCATCACAGCACAAATCAACGCGCTGGCCCTGAACCTGGCGACGGTCGATGCGCACTTTCTGGAGACCGGTGAACCCCAAAAAATCGAAATGTTGACGCTGCAAACTGCGACCGTCCCCGGTATTTACTCGGTGTTGGTCACTGATGTTGCAGGCAAGCCTGTGATGGAAGTTGTGAATAAAAATGGTGCCTGGTCGCCCCGCTACGGATTGTCCAAGGTGCAGGTGCCTTCCATCAAGGCGCCAGACTCGGTATTCGAAATCAATTCAGCGAATGCCGGGCAACTTGATTTTTTGGCCGGCAATGGCGGCACCATGTCGGCTTGGAGGCGAATAGCTGGCGTGGGTGCTTTGGGTTGGGTCAGGGTGAATTACCGCCTTGATACCTTTGACATCCTTGCCAAGGACATACGAACACAAGCTTTCAATACCATTGCCTTGGCGATCATTGCGACGCTTTTGTTGTTGTGGTTACTGCTGCGACCCAGCATGCGGGCTTTGCGCGAAGCCACCGAATTTGCCGGCAAACTTGACAGCACCCAAGGTGGCAGACTCCATGTGACACATCGGGCCACTGAAATCGAGGCGCTCGGAAACGCACTCAACGTTGTCTCTGAGCGGCTTGCCGTGCAGAACATCGACATTCGCAACCAGCAGTTTGCGATGGATCAGCATGCCATTGTCAGCATCACTGATTTGAACGGCCTTATTATTTATGCCAACCAGCGCTTCTGTGACATCAGTGGCTACCGCATGGAGGAGTTGATCGGACAAAATCACCGCATCGTCAAATCCGCGGAGCATCCCGCCACTTTTTATCAGGAACTCTGGCATACCATCACACAAGGCAATGTCTGGCACGGGGAAGTCAAAAACCGGCGCAAAGACGGAGGTTTTTACTGGGTCAGTGCCACTATCGTGCCGTTGTTGGGTGTTGATGGCCTGCCTCAGCAGTACATCGGCATTCGCACAGACATCACCAGCATCAAAGAGCTAGAGCATTCACTCCAAATAGCCAAAAACCAGGCTGAGGCCGCGACCCAGGCAAAGGGGCAGTTTCTGGCGAATATGAGCCATGAAATTCGCACCCCCATGAATGCCGTGCTGGGCATGCTCAAGTTGTTGCAAAACACCGACTTGTCAAAGCGCCAACTGGACTATGCCAGCAAGGCCGAAGGCGCGGCGCAGTCACTGCTCGGGCTGATCAATGACATTCTTGATTTTTCCAAGATCGATGCCGGCAAGATGACGCTGGAGGTGCACGCCTTCAGGCTCGACAAGTTACTGCGCGACCTTTCTGTGATTGTGTCTGCCAATGTGGGTGCCAAGCCGGTTGAAGTGCTGTTTGACATTGACCCCCGAACTCCCAAGTCCCTGATGGGCGATGCCATGCGGCTGCAGCAGGTGCTGATCAACTTGTGTGGCAATGCGGTTAAGTTCACTGCACTGGGTGAGGTCGTCATCAGCATCAAGGTAATGGCCCAGAGCGCTCAGTCGGTAACCCTTCGAGTTGCCGTGCGCGACAGTGGCATCGGTATTTCACCAGATAACCAAAAGCATATTTTTGACGGTTTTTCGCAGGCCGAAGCCTCTACAACCCGGCGTTTTGGTGGTACCGGGCTGGGTCTGTCCATCAGCAAGCGCCTGGTTTCCCTGATGGGGGGAGAGCTAACTCTGGAAAGCGTGCTGGGAACTGGCAGCATCTTTTCTTTTGTTGTGACGCTGCCGATTGCCGATGAGCGGCTGCTGCCCAACCCTAAGCGGGGCGGGATTGACTCGGCAAGCAATCTTTCGGTGCTGGTGGTGGATGACAATCCGACGGCCCGTGAAGTGCTGGCCGCCATGGCCGAATCCCTTGGCTGGCGAGTGGATGTTGCAGCCGACGGGCCACAGGCTCTGGCCATGGTTCAGACGCATGCGGACTCGCCTTACCAGGCGATCTTCATGGACTGGCAAATGCCGGTCATGGATGGTTGGGAAACGGTTGTGCACATGCAAGATTTCTCGCCAACCCCGCAGCCGCCGATCGTCGTTATGGTTACCGCCCATGGGCGCGAGATGCTGACTCAGCGCAGTGCCCAGGATCAGGCCAGACTGCATGGTTTTCTGGTGAAGCCGGTCACCGCATCGATGCTGTTCGATTCGGTCTCGGATGCTCTGGCCAGCCGCAAAAGGTCCGACAAAAATGTGCAGTTGACTGGTATGCGGCCGCAGCCCCTGCACGGCATGCGGCTGCTGGTGGTTGAGGACAATTTGGTTAACCAGCAAGTGGCCCAGGAGATGCTGGCCTCAGAAGGTGCGCAGGTTGAGATTGCTGACAATGGTCAGTTGGGTGTGGACGCAGTGCGCCGAGCGCACCTTGAGGGTACACCGTTCGACGTGGTGCTGATGGATATTCAAATGCCGGTGATGGATGGCTACACCGCTACCCGCTTGCTGCGCCAGGACATCGGGTTCGCGCAATTGCCCATCATCGCCATGACTGCCAATGCGATGGCCTCTGACCGTGAAGCTTGCTTGGCGGCAGGCATGAATGCCCACGTTGGCAAGCCCTTTAATCTGGTGCAGTTGGTTGGGCTTGTAAAAAATCCACCCGCGCTGCCGCAAGTCACCCTGCCTGCCGTTCTGGTGTCAACCGGATCAGGTGGTTTGATAGCAGGCGATGCACTGGCCCAAATCCTGCCACCGATCGATGCGGTCGATGTGGTCGGTGCGCTGGATCGGTTGGGGGGCAATCAGACCCTGTATGCCCGGGTGCTGGAGTCCTACCTGGAAGACATTGCCAAATTACCTGATCAATTTGATGCCTGCCTGGGCAGTCCTGACTTGGACACCGCAGCACGGATGCTGCACACCCTCAAGGGTTTGTCAGCTACTGTTGGCGCGAGCTACCTGGCGGCTGTGGCGCGCCAAGCGGAACAGGCGGTCAAGTCGGTGCAAAACACTGAAGTTCCAAGCGCTCCGTTCAATGCCGCGACATTGAGTGGCAAACTGCGTGCTGCCATTGTTGCTACCCAAGCTGTCATGGGTCGCGTTGCCCAGTCATTTGCGCAGTCACCAGCCAATGATATCGTGGAGTTGCCGTTGGCTTTGGATGCCACGGCCCCTGCCAACGCCACCATGGCCGGCAAACTGGCTGAATTGCATGCGCTTCTGCGGGCATCAAATATGCGCGCATTGGGGTCGTATGAGCAACTGCGGGTCTCGTTGGCGGCCTTCGACAAGGAAGAGCTCCAACGTCTGCACGCGGCCATCAACAGCTTTGATTTCACCCGAGCTGCGCAGGCCTGCCATGCACTTATGCAGAAAGCTAACCTGAATAATCAGTGAAAACCCCAGTCGTACAATTCGCCATGAATCACAACAATCGTTGTGTTGGAAATTTCTAAACTGCCCTGGTTTTTGAAGATCGACCCATGTTTCTCTTTCCCGCATCACGACGCATTCTTTTGGCTCTTGGTCTCTTGCTTTGCAGTGCAGTACAGGCCCAGACTCCGGCTATTTTCCGATTGGGCGTTGCCCCTCACACCAGTGCCCGGGTAATTCTTGAGATGTACCAACCCCTGCGCATGCAACTGGAAAAAGCCTTGGGTATGCCGGTCGAAGTGGTCACCGCACCTGATTTCACGGAATTTGCCCGACGCATGCTGCACCAGGATTACGACATCGCCGTTACCACTGGCCACCAGGCGCGCCTGGCACAAACCGATGCCGAGTACCTGCCCCTGATTACCTACAGTGCTGATTTTCGAGCCGTTGCGCTAGTGCCTGGTGAGAGCAAAATTTTTAGTGCCAAAGACCTCAAGGGCAAACCGGTGTTGGGGCTGTCTTCGACCTCATTGGTCACTCTGTGGGGTCAGCACTGGTTGAGGCAAAACGGCATCGCTGAACCCTTGCGCTACGTCAGTGCCTCTGACAGCGTGGCTCGCATCGTGCTCTCGGGCGAGGCTGCAGCAGGCTTCACATCATTGGCAAATTACCAGAGTTTGTCGCGTGAGGTACAGTCGAAAATGCGCTTTCTGGTGATCAGCGATCCGCTGGCCGGACGGGTTTACATGCTCAACAAGCGTCAACTCGCGCAAAAGGACAATATCGACGCAACGCTGGCTGCCTTTGCTGTCAGCGCCGAGGGAAAAGCCTATTTCGATAAATACAAGCTGGAAGGCTACCGCAAACTTAAGGTCAAAGAGCTTGAAGCCATGGATCCTTACGCCCGTGAAGTCCGTCAAACCTTGAAATAAGCGCCAACTCATTCAATTCCAAGGTGCAGATGCGCATTCCGTTTCAATCTGTCCGGGCCCGCCTGCTGCTGGCTGCGATCTTGGTCGAGGCGGTCATGCTGACGCTGCTGGTGTTCAATAGCCTGCGCTTGATGCACGACTACATGGCGCAACAGGTGGAGCAGCACGCCAGCCAGATCACCCCCATTCTGACGGCTGCCACAGTAGCGCCAATGGCCCAGAGCGATTACGCAACGGTGCAGTCGGTGGTCAACGAGAGTATGAGCCAAAACGGGGTGCGGTATTTGGTGGTGGCTGACACGCAGGGTAATCGGGTGGCCAGTGGTGGCTGGCCGCAGGACCAGGCCCTTCCAGAGCCAGACAAAAACTTTACTCTGGCCAGTGAATTGGGCAAGTCGGTTTACCACGTGCAAAAGCCGATTTTGATGTTTGGTCAAAAACTTGGGCAATTGCATTTTGGACTGGATTTAAATCACATTCTGGTGGCACAGAACGCCTTGCTGACGCAGGGCGCGCTGATTGCCTTGGGGGAACTGCTGCTGTCATTTGTGGTGCTGACGGCGCTGGTGGTGTGGATGACGCGCCATTTGACCGACTTGACCCGAGCCAGTCACGAAGTGGCTGCGGGCAATCTGATGCCGGCACCTGTCAACGAAGGTGCCGATGAACTGGGTCAGTTGGGCGCAGCATTTAACGCCATGTCACGCGCGGTGCACGACCGGGTCCTCGAACTCATTCAGGCCCGTGATCTGGCGGAACAAGCCAACCGCGCCAAATCAGAGTTTTTGGCCAACATGAGCCACGAAATTCGCACCCCCATGAACGGTGTCATTGGCATGACTGACCTGGTGCTCGATTCTGAACTCGATGCTGAACAGCGCGACTACCTCAATACGGTCAAGAGTTCAGCGCTGGCATTGATGGTTATTCTCAATGACATCCTTGACTTATCCAAGATCGAGGCTGGCAAACTCGGCATAGAACTTGTTCCATTCAACCTGGCCGATGTTCTTGGTGAAGCGCTGGCCAGTATCGAGGTTCGGGCCCAGCAAAAAGGTCTGACATTGGCGCGCCAATTGCCGTCGACGTTGCCGCAAACCCTGCTGGGCGACCCCGGACGGATCCGGCAAGTGCTCACGAACTTGTGTGATAACGCCATCAAATTTACTCAAAAAGGCGGGCTTACCGTGCGCCTTGAATTTCAAGCCCAGGACGCTGGTGATTTTCTTGCACAGTTGTCAGTTACCGATACCGGCATTGGTATTCAGCAGGACAAACAGGCGGCCATATTCGAGGCTTTCTCGCAAGCCGATGCATCCACCACCCGGCGTTACGGTGGAACTGGGCTGGGGCTAACTATTTCGTCCCGCTTGGTGAGCCTGATGGGTGGGCGCCTCTGGGTCGAGAGCGTGCCGGGGCAGGGCAGTACCTTTCATTTCAATGTGACGTTGCAAGCCTGCTTGCCTGCGCCAGTTGAACCGGCCCCCATGTTCATAAAAACGGACATCAACGGCGCGCAATTTGCCAAGCCAGCACAAGATCGGCGACAGGCCTTGCTGCCAACTGCAGAGCCGAGGCTGGGAGACCGATTGCTAAACATTCTGCTGGCTGAAGACCACCCCATCAACCAGATGCTGATCACCACCCTGCTCGAAAAATGGGGCCACACTGTGACAGTGGTGGCTGACGGTCAGCAGGCGGTTGCGGCATTTTCTGCCGCGCATTTTGATCTGGTACTGATGGACATGCAAATGCCGGTGATGGGCGGCCTGGAGGCCACGCAAATTATTCGTGCCTACCAAAAGCAGCCGGCCCATACGCCTATCATCGCGGTCACTGCAAACGCCATGGAGTCCGACAGACAGGCTTGCATCAATGCGGGTATGGACGACGTTTTGTCAAAACCGATCATTGCCAAAAACCTCAAGTTGATGCTTGAGACTTATGGCACCAAGTTTTCGACAATCCGCCGGTTTGTGGTGAATAGCCCTGAGTAGCTTGATGATAAAGCGTATGCTGCTATCAAATTAGAAAAAAAATTGCGGACCCATTGAAAGACCACAGCCAGATGCAATCCACCGCGAACACAATTCTTGTCGTTGATGATGATGAATTTCAACGCGATTTGATTGGGCTGCAATTGTCCAATCTGGGTTGGAATCAGGTTCTGCTTGCGGCCAATGGGTCAGAGGCACTGGACCAGTTAGATGTTCACCAGCAGCACATTTGCTTGATCATCACCGACCTGATGATGCCCGACATGGACGGACTGGTGATGATGCGGCATCTGGCACAGCGCGGTTTCGCTGGCAGCATGATCCTGCTCTCGGGTATGCAAGACGAAATTCTGAGCAGTGCCGCTGGGCTGGCCAGTGCCCATCGGCTGAACGTGGTGGGGTCCCTGGGCAAGCCTTGCGACCCCGAGCAACTGCGCCAATTGCTGGGCAAGCTGCAGTCGCCCAGCAGCAGTCATCAGTCCGGGCTGGAACAGGCGCTGGAACCGGGGCGTCTCAACGCTGCAATGGCTGCGGGCGAGTTCATTTCCTGGTACCAACCCAAAATAAATTTACTCAACGGCAAGCCGGTCGGCACCGAGGCGCTGGCCCGCTGGCCGCAAGCCGACGGTAGCATGATCAGTCCAGCTGTTTTTGTGCCGGCACTGGAGGCAGCCGGTCTGGCTGATGAGTTGTTTTTTACCATGGCACACCAGGTGACAAGGGCCATGGCCGCATGGCAGGCGCAAGGCATCTTCATCAAGACTGCGATCAACATGTCGATGGACACTGCCCTCAACCTGACGGTGCCCGAGCGCCTGGATGATATTGTTCGGGGTGCCGGGCTGAGTCCCTCGGACTTCGTTATTGAAGTTACAGAAAGTCGCTTGATGGTAGAGCGTTCGCTCGCCATGGAAAGCCTGACGCGCCTGTCCCTGATGGGGTTTGCCTTGTCGATTGACGACTTTGGCACCGGTTACTCCAGTCTTGTGCAACTCATCGATCTGCCTTTCCATGAGCTCAAAATTGACGGCAGCTTTGTGCAGCGCTCCAGCACCGAGCTCAAAGCGCAGTCGGTGCTGTGTATTGCCATCTTGCTGGGCATCAACCTGGACATGGAGGTCGTCGCTGAAGGCGTTGAAACCCTTGAGCAATTGGAGTTTTTGCGCAATAGCGGGGGCACCATTGTGCAAGGCTTTTACTTTGCCCGCCCAATGCCTTTGACCACCTGCACCGCTTGGTTGCTTGAAAAACTGGCCGCATGAGTAGCAACCTGACCCCCATCAGCCCGTATTCGTGGCACTCGCTGCAAACGCGGATCACGGTGTTGACGCTGTCGGCTTTTTTGGTTTGTATCTGGTCACTTTCTTTAATTACCAGTCAAATCCTGCAAAAGGACATTGAACAACTGCTCAGTCAGCAGCAGTTTGCCACCGTATCGCTGCACGCCAGCGACATCGAACGGACCCTGGGCGAGCGCATCAATACCCTTGAAAGTGTCAGTAAACTGATCACGCCGGCCTTGCTGAAACAAGCTGCAGCCCTGCAGCAATTCATTTTGGAACGACCGGTACTGCCAGATTTTTTCAACGGTGGTTTTTTTGTCACTGATGCCAATGGCACGGCGATTGCCTCTTATCCCGAGTCAGCCCAGCGCATCGGTCTGAATTACCTTGATCGTGACCATGTGGCGAGTGCGTTGCAGCAGGGTAAAAATAAAATTGGCAAGCCCATCATCAGCAAAACCACTGGCTCGCCCGTGGTCTCATTTGCGGTGCCCGTGCGGGACCCTAATGGGCTGGTTGTGGGCGCAGTTGTAGGTGTCATCGACCTTGGCAAGCCCAACTTTCTTGACCAAACCGTGTCGACAGAGCACGCCAATACCGGCGGCTACCTGCTGGTTGCTGCACCTTGGCGGGTAGTGATCACAGCCACCGACAAGACCCAGAGACTCAAAGACCTGCCGGCCGTTGGCATCAACCCTGGTTTCGATCGTTTTTCCAATGGCTTTGAGGGTTCGGCTGTCATCCGCAACGCGCAAGGCCACGAAATGCTGGTCTCAGTCAAGCGCATTGCGCTGGCGCAGTGGGGACTGGTGGCAACCCTGCCTGCCGCTGAAGCCTTTGCCCCCGCCAACCGTATGAGCAAGAACCTGGCAATGACCGCGCTCCTGGCTTCGCTGTTGGCTGGTGCCATTACCTGGTGGGTGCTACGCCGCCAGCTCAAACCATTGCACAACGCTTTTCTGGCACTGACACGCCAGACTGATGCCCAGCAAACTCCGCAAGCGCTGCCCCAAACCCGCCATGACGAGGTCGGTCAGCTCATCAACGGCTTTAATCGTGCGCTGGAAGCCCTGGCCCAGCGCGAGGCCGCGCTGAATGACGCGCAGGTCTTGCTGGTGGCCGTCATCAATGCCATTCCGATGCGTATTTTCTGGAAAGATCAGCAGCTTAACTTTCTTGGCTGCAATACCGCTTTCGCTCAGGATGCCGGTATGCAAACACCGGCCCAATTGATTGGCAAGGACGACTACCAGATGGGTTGGGCGAGGCAGGCCGATTGTTACCGCGCAGATGACCGACAGGTGCTCGACAGCGGGATAAACAAGCTGTTTTATGACGAACCTCAAACCACTCCTGACGGGAAAATCGTCTGGCTGCGTACTTCCAAGACGGCACTGAAAGACCATCACGGACGGATTTTTGGCGTGCTCGGCGTTTACGAAGACATCACCCAGCGCCGCCAAGCGCAGGAGCAGTTGCGCAAGTTGTCGCAAGTGGCCGAACAGAGCCCTGAATGTGTGGTGATTGCCAATCTGGGCGCGAGCATCGAGTATGTCAACGAGGCATTCGTGAGCAACACCGGCTACAGCCGGGTCGAGGCGCTGGGTCAGAATCCACGCATTTTGAAATCCAGCCTGACCCCCAAGGCCACTTTTGAAGCCATGTGGGAAACCCTGACCCAGGGCAAGACCTGGAGTGGTGAACTCGTCAACCAGCGAAAAGACCACAGCATCTACACCGAATGGGCCGTCATCTCGCCCTTGCGTAACGACGCAGGCCTGGTTACCCACTATGTTGCAATCAAGCAAGACATTACCGAAAAGAAGCGCGCCGCCGCTGAGTTGGAGCAACACCGTCACAAACTCGAAGAACTGGTTGTACAACGCACTGCCGAACTCTCGGTTGCCCGCGAATTGGCAGATGCCGGCAACCGCTCCAAGTCGGAATTTTTGGCCAACATGAGCCACGAGATACGCACTCCCATGAACGGCGTGATCGGCATGGTCGATGTGCTGGCGCAAACCCCGCTCACGCCCGAACAGCGGCGCATGCTTGAGACCATCAACGGCTCATCGATGGCACTTATGAGCATCTTGAACGACATCCTTGATTTCTCGAAAATCGAGGCTGGCAAGCTTGACGTGGAGCAAATCCCGACCCGCCTGCGCGAGGAGGTTGAGGGCGCGGCGCAGCTCATGCTCAATGTGGCCAACAGCAAGGGCGCAGAAGTGTCCCTGTTCATTGACCCCGATCTGCCGGAGTGGATCATTTGCGACCCGACCCGCTTGCGTCAGATTTTGCTCAATTTGCTGGGCAATGCCATCAAATTTGTCTCGCACCGCACCGGCCATGCCATGTTGCACGTACAACCCGCCATGCGTCCTGATGGCAGCCACTGGGTGCAGTTGAGCGTGATCGACAACGGCATTGGCATGAGCCCTGAAGTGATCGCTCGTTTGTTTCAGCCCTTCACTCAGGCCGATACCAGTACCATGCGCCGTTTTGGCGGCACTGGTTTAGGGTTGTCCATCACACAGCGTTTGGTTGAGATGCTGCACGGCACGGTCAGTGTGCAAAGTGCCCCCGGTATTGGCTCCGAATTTATTGTGGAGTTGCCGCTGCAGGCGGCTCCACCACCTGCCGGTCATGTGGCGCAGCTTTTGCCAGACCTGCATGGTGTGAATGTGCTGGCCGTGACACCCAACCTGGCGTGCATGACCCTGTTTCAGATGTACCTGGGCTCTGTCGGGGCCAGGGTCAAGGTGCTGCCGAGCCTGAACGAGGCGTGGTCTTACCTGGCGGGCTCCAGTCAGGATACTGTGCTGCTGCTGGACCTGACCCAGGCCTGCGACCCGGAGTCCGTGCACCAAATGGCCCTTGCGCATGATGTGCGGGTGGTGCGCTTGGTGCGTCGGCGCAGCAGCGGCACTGAAGCCCAGGTGATCGAAGTGCCGGCACGACCGCTGATCTACCACGAGCTGATCCAAGGCGTGGCACTGGCGTGTGGACGTTTGACCGTGACCGAACTGGTTGGCAGAGCCAACCACCTAACCGACAACGATCGCTCAGCTCCCAGTGTTGAAGAAGCGTTGCAGGCCGGGCAGTTGATTCTGATGGCCGAAGACAACGAGACCAACCGGGACGTGATGAGCGAGCAGTTGCGCCTGATTGGCTATGCTGTTGAAGTGGCGTTTGACGGTGCGATGGCACTTGAGATGTGGCGCAGTGGCCGCTACGCGTTGCTGCTGACGGATTGCCACATGCCGATCATGGACGGCTTTGAGCTAACCGCCGCGATCCGCCAAAGTGAGCCTGCAGGGAGCCGTTTGCCCATTATTGCCATCACGGCGAACGCCATGCAGGGCGAAGCCGAGCGCTGCATAGACCGTGGCATGGACGGCTATCTGTGCAAACCCATGCGCATGCGCGAGCTCGCTGCCATGCTGGCCAAGTGGTTGCCGCTCCCCGATGCAGCCCAACTTAAATCAGAATTGATAGCTACTGACGCTTTGTCATCAGGCAATGCAGGGCATTTTGATATATGGAATTCAGAAATTCTGGGAGACTTGGTGGGTGACAATCCGATACTTCAAAAGCGTTTGCTGGCGAAATTTCTGGACAACGCCCGAGTGCAAGGCCAACAAATTCAAGCAGCCCTTGCCGGGCTCGATTTGCCGGCTGTCAAAGGACTGGCCCACACCCTCAAGTCAGCGGCGCGCTCGGTAGGTGCACTGGCTTTGGGTGAACTGTGCCAACAGCTTGAGGCGGCGGCTAATTCCCAAGACCTTGACGCTTGCATCCGGCTGGCGCAAGAACTGCCCGCCACCCTGGATGCCGCGATACAGCGCATCCAGGCTCATCTGGCTGCCTGAACCACAACCCTCGGACTGAGCCTTCATGACCCCCGTGACCATTGAAGAACTTTTTGCTAAAACCCGACAGTTGCCGGTAGTGCCACGGGTGCTGCAGGAACTGCTGCTGAGTTTTAACAACACCAGATTGCGCACCGACGATTTGGCTCAACTGATCTTGAGCGACCCAGTGATCTGCTCGCGTTTGTTGCGCCTGGCGAACTCCGCGCGCTACCACGCACCCCAAGCTGTCAGCACGGTCCACCAGGCAGTGCAAATGCTGGGGCTGGTGAACGTGCGTTCGCTGGTGATCAGCATGGGTCTGGTGGGCAGCTTTGCCAATTTGCCGGTCGAACTGCTCCGGCCTTTTTGGCAGCACAGCCTGCACACGGCGACGCTGGCGCGGTGCTGGGCGAGCCACCCGCAACTCGATGCTGAACTGGCCTACACCCTGGGCTTGCTGCGCGGGCTTGGTCAATTGGTCATGCGGTTGGGCTTGGGCACCGAGATGCGCACCCTCGATGCCCAGGTTGAGCCTTTTTCGCCCGCCCGGTTGCAGTTGGAGCGAGAGTTGCTGGGCTATAACTACGCCGACGTGGGTGCCGAACTGGTTCACCGTTGGGATTTTCCAGCCCTGTTCGCACAGGTCATAGGCTTGGTTGGGACGGGGGTTTCTGAGGATAGCGCTGTGCCGGGACCGAATCCAGCCCAGCTTGATTCACACCAGAGCGCTGAGGCTGCTCAGTCGAACAGCCATGTTGCCTCGCTGGCGGCTTTGATCGAGTTGGCAGCGTGGCAGGCATGGGCATCGCAGCAGCAACTCAGCGCCGACGAACTCGCCGCTTTGTGGCCGGTCGAACTGGCACAGCGCCTTCAGATGCCGGCCTGGACCGAGCGGCAACATCTTGCGCCTGAATCGAGTTTGGATGAGGTGCTGCAAGACCTGCTGACCTGGCCATGAAAGCACCGTTGTTCAAATGGGGGGCTGTGGCGCTGGCCTACACCTTGACCTCGTGGCTGGTGCAGGTCTATTTTTCTTCCGAGACCAGGGGTAGTATTTTATTTTTAGCCAGCGGTTTGGCGCTTGCTGCAACGCTGTTGGGTGGCAGGCACGGTGTCTGGGCGATTTTTATTGGAGCCTTGCTGGCCAGTGCGCTCACGAACAAATTTCACTGGGCCAGTGTGGTCATGGCTGGCGGCGCGGCGCTGGGGGCGTTCATTGGCGCTTGGTTATTGCGCCTTAGTGGCCGTTTTGACGATCGCTTGGGCACGCTGCCAGACTTTTTGCG
>CAIYNH010000740.1 GCA_903927495.1 uncultured beta proteobacterium | reverse complement strand
CACAAGATTGAATTTCCAGCGGGCAGCCTGCTGATTCAGTTGGGTGGCCCCGGTATGCGCATTGGCATGGGCGGTAGTGCGGCCAGTTCCATGACCACCGGTGCCAACGCGGTGCACCTTGACTTTGATTCGGTCCAGCGCGGCAATCCCGAGATTCAGCGCCGTGCCCAGGAGGTTATCAACCAGTGCTGGTTGCAGACTGCGGAAAACCCGATCCTGGCGATACATGACGTGGGTGCGGGAGGTTTGAGCAATGCTTTTCCGGAGCTGAGCAACGATGCTGGTCGTGGTGCTCGCTTTGATTTGCGCGCTGTGCCGCTGGAGGAGTCCGGCATGGCACCCAAAGAAATCTGGTGCAATGAAAGCCAGGAACGCTACGTATTGGCGATTGCGCCCGAGTCACTTGCGGGTTTCAAGGCCTTGTGCGAGCGCGAGCGCTGCCCATTCTCGGTGGTGGGGGTGGCCAGTGAGGTTCGTCAACTGGAATTGGCCGATGCCGGTCAGGAGTCGCCAGTCAACATGCCAATGAATGTGCTGCTGGGTAAACCACCCAAAATGCACCGCGATGTCAAAACGCTGCAACGCATCTTTCAACCCGTCGATTTGACCCGCGTGCCATTGCAACAAGCCGCAATTGATGTGCTTGCCAATCCCACCGTCGCCTCCAAGCGATTTTTGATCACCATTGGCGACCGAACCGTGGGTGGTCTGACGCACCGTGACCAGATGGTCGGGCCGTGGCAGGTTCCGGTGGCAGATTGCGCCGTGACACTGGCTGATTTCAAGGGCTTTGCGGGTGAGGCCATGGCGATGGGCGAGCGCACCCCACTGGCGACGGTGAATGCGCCAGCATCCGGGCGCATGGCCGTGGCTGAGGCCATCACCAATCTGCTGGCGGCCCCGATCGAGCTTGATCGTGTCAAACTCTCGGCAAATTGGATGGCGGCCTGTGGTGAACCTGGAGAAGATGCCGCGCTGTATGAAACTGTGAAAGCCGTTGGGCTGGAGCTGTGCCCGGCTTTGGGCATCTCAATACCCGTGGGCAAAGATTCGTTGTCGATGCGAACCCAGTGGACGGACAACTCGGTGTCCAAAAAAGTCACCTCGCCGGTGTCTTTGATCGTGACTGCATTTGCCACACTGAGCGATGTTCGCAACTCTTTGACCCCGCAATTGAATGCCCTTGACGACACCTCGCTGATTCTGGTGGATCTGGGGCATGGTCAAAATCGCATGGGTGGCAGCATTCTGGTGCAAAACCTGGGCCAGATGGGTGACACTGTGCCTGATTTGGACGATCCACAAGACTTGGTGAACCTGGTCGGCGCAGTGAATGCTTTGCGCGCCAAGGGTCTCATACTGGCCTACCACGACCGCAGTGACGGAGGTTTGTTTGCCTGCGTATGCGAGATGGCTTTTGCCGGGCATGTGGGGGTGGCGCTGAATGTCGATCTGTTGGTTACCGAGGGTGATGGCATTTCTGACAGTCGTATGGACGTGGGTGACAGCAAGAACTGGGTTGGACAGGTGAGTGCCCGGCGTGACGAGTTGACGCTCAAGGCGTTGTTTAACGAAGAGCTCGGCGTGGTGCTGCAAGTGCGTACGTCCGAGCGCAGCGCTGTTTTGCAAACCCTGCGCGAATACAAACTGGGCCGTTACAGCCACGTCATTGGTAAAACTCGACCTGGCGATTCAAAGATTCAGGTGGGTGTGGCAATGGTGCAGGTCTGGCGCGATGTCAAGGCCGTCTTTAGCGCCAGCCTGTTTGATTT
>CAIYNH010000739.1 GCA_903927495.1 uncultured beta proteobacterium | reverse complement strand
TGTCTTCTGGTTCCTGACGGCGGTTGGTGTGCTGCTCTGGAGCGCCAATTACAAGCTATTGCCGGAAACACTGCATCTGTCCCAGCGCCAGCCACTCAAACTCAGCAATCTGCTGCAAGGCTACTGGAAGCTAGGGCTAGACCCGCGCTTCTTGCTGCTGGCGCTGGCCAGCGGTATCCCGTTCAACGGCATGTTTTTGTATGTGCTTTCAGCCCCGGTTTTTCTGGGTGAGCACTTGGGGCTGGCTCCCATGCAGTTTTTCTGGTTTTTTGTGTTGACCATCAGCGGCATCATGGGTGGTGCCTGGGTCAGCGGGCGGGTGGCAGGCAAGCTCCCGCCCAAGCAGCAAATTCGCTACGGTTTTCTGATCATGCTGGGCATTGCGTTGCTCAACCTGGTGCTAAACCTGCTGTTCAAGGCGCACGCTGCATGGGCCATGCTGCCGATCACGGTTTTTGCTTTTGGCTGGGCCATGATGGTGCCGGTGGTGACGTTGCTGGTACTGGACCTGCATCCGGACCGACGCGGTATGGCTTCGAGCTTGCAAGCGTTCATCGCCTCCACAGCCAACGGGCTGGTGGCTGGGGTGGTGGCCCCGCTGGTGATGCACTCCACGGTGATGCTGGCCGCATCGTCGCTGCTCATGATGTGCGTTGGTCTGGTGGCCTGGGTCTACCTGCATCGGCGTTGGCCAGACATTGGCCGCACGGTGGCGCATCCATGCTGATATATTCCTGTTTTTTATGCGCCAGTTGACCGCTTTGGGCGAACACCCTTTCAACGGTCAATCAATTCACAAAGGATTACATTGAGCACTGCATCTTATCCATGGAAATTTTTTAGGGCGGGCGGGTTCGACCAGGTCAGGCTCGACACCGCTGCTGATTTGCTGGCGCTGAGCCAACTCGATCAAAAGCTCTGGGTGGCCTTGTCGTGCCCGGTCAAAGGCATCGAGTTTGACTCGCGCAGCCTGGCCTTGATCGACAGCGACAACGATGGTCATGTGCGTGCGCCCGAACTGCTCAAGGCCATTGATTGGGTGCGTGAGCGTTTGTTGGATACCGAAGTATTGGCGCAAAAACTGGCGGGCTTGCCGATCGCCGCCATCCGCAGTGATGACGCGTTAGGCCAGTCAATCAAGGCGGCAGCACTGGCTTTGGCCGCCGAGTTGGGCAAGTCAGAGTCCGACACCCTCACGGTTGAAGAAACCAGTGCGGCGCAGGTCGGCCATGCCGCCCGCGCCACTGCCGCTTGGGAGGCTTCTGGCCTGGATGCGCAGCCACTGGGTGCAGCCACTCCCGCAGCCTTTGCCCTGGTCACCGAGCTTGACCAAAAGATCGAAGACTATTTTGTGCGCTGCCAGTTGGCCGCTTTTGACGCACGCGCCAGTGATGTTCTAAATGCGTCGGAGGACAGTTTGAAGGCGCTCGCTCCCAGCGGCTTGCAAGCCAGCGCCCCGGCCATCAGTTCGCTGCCACTGGCACGGGTCAGCGCTGTTGTCAGCCTGTCACTGGCTGGCGGCATCAATCCGGCTTGGTCGCAGCGCATTGCGGCCTTACGTGAGCAGGTGATTGAACCCTTATTAGGCCCCCAAGACGGCCTGACGGCTGCCGATTGGCAGGCCATCAAGGCCCGGTTTTTGCCCTATTCAAGCTGGTTGGCGGCCAAACCTGATCCAGCCAAGGAAGGTGATGGGGTGCGTGAGCTGGAGAAACTCTCGCGCTATGTGCGTGACTTGATGACGCTGGCCAACAATTTTGTGGCCTTCAAAGACTTTTACACGGCGCAGGGCAAGGCCACGTTTCAGGTCGGCACGCTCTACCTGGACGGTCGCTCCTGCGAGCTGTGTGTAGCGGTCAATGATGCTGGCAAGCATGGCGCGCTCGCCACCTTGTCGCGCATGTGCCTGGTGTATTGCGACTGCGTTCGCGGCGCTGAAAAACTCAGCGTGGCGGCGGCTTTTACGGCGGGAGACTCTGATCAACTGATGGTTGGGCGCAATGGCGTGTTTTATGACCGGCAAGGCCGCGATTGGGATGCCACGATCGTCAAAATCATCGACCACCCGATCAGCTTGCGTCAGGCATTTTGGTCGCCCTACAAGAATCTGGCGCGCATGATCAGCGGGCAACTCCAGAAGGTGGCTGCCAATAAAGCCAAAGAATCAGATGACAAGCTTACAGCTGTAACGATGGATGCTTCTAAAAAAGGAGCGGCAGTGGGTGCGCCAGCCAAAGCTGCAGCACCCGC
>CAIYNH010000738.1 GCA_903927495.1 uncultured beta proteobacterium | reverse complement strand
CTTTGGTGTTTACTTTCAGGATGCGCTGCAGACTGCACCATTGTTCGAATCATCGGTCGGGACGACAAAGACAAAAAGCAAAAGGAAGATAGTGCAATGAGTCAGCATGACAAGCTCAATACGTGTCTGACACGGCGCCATTGGATCGTGCTCGCAGCATCTGCGGTGACTTCAGGCTGTGGCGGCGGTGTGAGCACCGCCGGGTTGCCCGGAACCGGCGGTACCGGCATTTTTGCGCAGGGTGCCATTTCCGGCTTTGGCAGTGTCATCATCAACGCGGTCAGGTTTGATGACACCAAAGCAGTCATACAGCTCGATGGCCACAGCGCCAGCTCAGCAGATTTGCGCCTGGGAATGGTGGCCAGTGTACAGGGCCAACTTGCTGCGGACATCACATCAGGCACGGCCAGCAATATCGATGTGTGGTCGATTGCCCAAGGCATGGTGACGCAGGCTCGGCCCAGCGTGGCGGGCCAATTCATTGTTTGCGGCATGACAGTGCAGGTCGACAACACGACGGTCCTGGATGGGATTGCCAGCGCAGCGGCAATAGCGCCTGGTATGCGGGTTGTCGTCTGGGGGCTGCAGGCAGGCGCAGACGGTGCGAGTTGGACTGCAACACGCGTGGCAGTTTCAACCGATGCCACCATCGCGTGTACTGGGGTGGTCGGCCTTGCAGAAAAGCAGATCTCGCTTAACGGTTACGTTCTCAAGGGGTCGGCTGTTGCCAGTCTGGTTGGCGGAGAGTTGGTCAGGGTCCAAGGTGTCGCTTCCAGTTCTGGGGGCGTATTGGATGTAAGCAATATCTACGTGTTGGGGGCAGGGCTTGCCAGTCACACCGAAGGAGGAGTCGAGATTGAGGGGCTTGTCACTGCCATGCTGCCAAATGGGCGGTTCATGCTGGGCAATGTCGAGGTTGATGCCAGCGGCGCCAGTTATATTCCGGCCGCCGCCCAAGTCGTGCTGGGTACGCGACTGGAGGTAGAAGGAACCTGGCGGGCCGGTACATTGGTGGCCACCCTGGTTGAAGTCGGAGAACAGCAGGCGCTGCTCGCCGTCGAAATCAGTGCCCGTATTGATCAATTCACCAGCGTGGCAAATTTTGTCGTGCGCGGGCAACGCTGTGATGCATCTGGCGTAACCCTTGTCGGCAATGGCACCCTGGCTGACCTGAAGGTGGGTACTTCGGTCAAGCTTACTTGTACCAAAGCTGGGGATGTGCTGAAGGTGACTGCGCTGGCAATTCTCTAGTGCCTTCAGCGGATGGCTGCCCGGCTTAGCGAAGCAATAAATTCAGTTGCATTTTGATATCCGACTATCTTGTGCGTGACACGAGGCGCTGTGGGGCCATCGAAGAAGACGATACCGGGCGGACCAAAAAGACTGAAGCGCTTTAGCAGGGCCTTGTCATCAGGGTTATTGGCAGTAACGTCGGCCTGCAAGAGGCGTACTTTGCCCAAGCGCTTTTGCACTTCCGGGTCGCTGAAAGTGAAACTTTCAAACTCCTTGCAGGCAACACACCAGTCAGCATAAAAGTCCAGCATCACGGGCTGACCTTTTTGGTGTGCCTGTGTCAATGCTGCGTCCAGTGCCTGCACACTGGTGACACGTTCAAACTGCAGGCCACTGTGCGTTGCGCCCGCGCTCAAGACACCTGCCGCCGCTGGCCGAAGGTGTGCCAAAGGTTGCAGGACAGACTGTCCGCCTGAAGCCGCACCGACCAGTAGCACAACTGCCAGCGAGGCCAGGCCAGCGCCGCTGGCTCGTGCGGCTACATGCGGGTGTGCCTGATGCGCGGCGCCCGTCCCAAAGACACCCAGCAAGGCCGCGCCCGCCAGCAGCCAACAAGCCCATAGCAGCATGTGAATCGATGCAGGCAACACCGGAGCCACCATCCAGATCGCCACACCCAGCAACATCATGCCGAACAACTGTTTGACACGCTCCATCCAGGCACCAGCGCGAGGTAGCAAACTTCCCGCTGACAGACCGACCAGCAGCAGCGGTACGCTCATGCCCAACGCCATCGTGAACAGCGCAAGACCACCCAGCATGACGTCGCGTGTCTGGCTGATGTACACCAGCGCACCTGCCAGCGGCGCCGCAACGCACGGGCCCACCACCAGTGCCGAAACGCCACCCATGATGAAAACTCCTACGAATGAGCCGCCCTTGAAACTGTTTGACCACTCTGTTGCGCGGCTCTGAATGGCGCTGGGCATCTGCAAATCGTAAAAACCAAACATGGACAAGGCCAGCGTGGACAACAGTAACGCAAAAGCGCCTAGCACCCACTGGTTTTGCAGGGCTGCCGCCAAGCCTTCGCCAGCCAGGCCGGCGGCGACGCCAAAGCCGGCATAGATTAGCGCCATGCCCAGTGAATAGGCCAGCGCCAGACCAAAGCCCCTCCGGCGGCTGACAGGTCCAGTTTGTCCGGCGATCAAGGACGAAAGAATCGGCACCATGGGCAGTACACAAGGAGTAAATGCCAGCAGTAAGCCTGCCAGCCAGAACACACCTATGGTCTGCAGCAGGTTGCCCGAAGCCAGCGCAGAGGCGATTGAGTCGGTTGATTCCGGGGTCGAGTCAGTTGTCTCTGTGGGCGAACTGGGCGAAGAAACAGTCTGTGCTGCTCCTTCTGAGGGCGCTTGCGTGATGCCGCTTTGTGTGGCACCGAAGCCGGTCAGAGCCAACGCTAGCTGGACGCTGTCTGGTGTGTAGCAAAGCCCATCATCCGCGCAACCTTGCCAACCTATCGTCACCGGTATCGCCGCATTGCCGTGCGTGAGTCGCACGTCCACATCCAGACTCTGCCGATATACCGCTACGGTCTTTTTGAACGTAGTATCAAACTCGTCTTTCCCCGGGGGCAGGTTCAACGGCTGCCATTGCACGTCAGGCGCATCGGCCTGAACACTGATGCGTTCCCTATACAGGTGGTAGCCCGGAGCAATATCCCAGTGCAGTCGTACAGTTGTCGAGCCCACAACTTTGCTCGAAAAGGCGAACGCCTTCTCGGGAGGCAAGAAATCATCAGCCATGGCCGACGAAGCGAGCAAACTTGCCAGCAGAGTCAGCCACAGCATCACTCTGCGCGAAATGGTCCAACAAGATGACATGACAAAGCCTCGATCAGGGTCAAGGGCGCCATTAGATCACAAAATAGGGATAAATTCCCAAAGCAAAAAGTGCTGGTGAAGAAAATCACTCGTGCGCCGCCGCCATCAATGCAGCCAATGCGACGAGTGCCACGTGTCAGTCACCGGAGGAGCGCCAACTGCTCTTCAACGTCGATTGCTGTCACTTTCGAAAGGGGAAGATGCCATTCGCAGCCACTAAGCGGCGAGCTGAAGCGGTCAAGCAGAGCGGCTTGGAAATTGACTTCCTTCGTGCCCGGTATCAGTTTCCAGGCATCGGACCCGTCGCTCCTCCACCGAGACCACCACGGCGCGATCGCTTTGCGTCATCAGGTTTGCCCTCCTTGCGGCGCGTCTCTGCTGATGAGCGACCAGATTCACTGCCGGCGGCCGTAAACGCCGGAATCGCCAGAATCAACATTTCGTTGGCGGTCTTCTGCTGTTGCAGCGTCAAACTCGCGTACAGACCTTTTGCTGCGGCCTCCACATCTTCCAG
>CAIYNH010000737.1 GCA_903927495.1 uncultured beta proteobacterium | reverse complement strand
GGCGTAAATGTCATCACCACACAACATCACAAGAAGAAGACCGACACCAGGCTGATAATTCCAAACAATCGAAGGAGTCAACATGTCCATTTACGAATATGCCTGTAGCGGCTGTGGTCACGCGTTCGAAGCGCTGGTGCGCAGTGATACCGTGGTGGCTGTTCCATGCACTGACGCAACGTCAAGATGAGTGACAAATTTAGTGTGCTGTTTGTCTGCATGGGCAATATCTGCCGCAGCCCTACTGCGCATGGTGTGTTCCGGCACAAAGTGAATCTGTTGGGGTTGCAAGGCAAAATCACAGTCGATTCAGCAGGAACGCTGGATTACCATGCGGGCGACCCGCCCGATCAGCGGGCACAACAGCATGCACAGCGGCGTGGCTACGACTTGTCAGATTTACGGGCGCGCCAAATCAAGCCCATCGACTTCAACACTTTTGACCTGATCGCCGTGATGGACTGGGACAACTTGTCTAATGTTCAGGACATGTGCCCACCAGAGTCAAAGGCCAAGGTACATCGATTGACCGAGTTTTGTACCCGCCACCAAGCCGATGTAGTTCCCGACCCGTATTACGGAGGTGCCAACGGTTTTGATCATGTACTGGATCTGGTGGAAGATGCCTGTGATGGACTGATGGTGCACATTCAACAACAGGCAAGCCATTGACGTTTGTTCATCAGTCAAGTGGGGCCCGTGGCCAGCACCAAATATCTTCCTTATTGAACGACAGCATGTCCGACCTTTACACACTCCCGCGCGGACTCATCGCGGTAACCGGCGGAGAAGGCAGTGGCAAAACCAGCCTGTTGCGTCGCTTAAGTGGTGATCTCCCCGCACTGCCCGGTGAAGCCGCTCACCCTGATGCGCAATGGCTTGATTTGAATTTGCCAATGCACGATGATTAAACGCCGCTCCAAGTGTGGTCAACGCTACAGCCTCGCTGTGCGCGGTGGAACGCTGAGTTACTTGCGGACCTGATAGAGGCACTCATGTTGCATCCCCATCTGGAAAAGAAGCTGTACATGCTTTCGACGGGTAGTCGACGCAAGGTGGCACTGGCAGGATTGCTGGTGAGCGGTGCAACGGTCACTTGTTTGGATCAACCCTACGCCGCACTGGATTTGGCTTCGATCAAAGTCATCCGCGAGTTCCTGAACGACATGGCCGACCACGCAAACCGCAGTTGGGTTGTCGCTGACTATGTCGCTGACCCCGGACTACGCTGGAGGCAAGTGGTCTCGTTGGATGAAGCAATATAAAGCACGCGTCTTTAAGCACTTTGTATAGAGATTTGCCAAGTATGAGGCAATCATGTATATTCTGTATTCGAAATTTGAGAATATAGAACACAATGCAACTCAAGCCCCAAGACTTTGTGGTGGCCCTGAAGCTGGTGGCTTGGGGAAACCAGCGCTGGACATATGCGCGGCTGGCCCACGAGCTGGGCTTGAGTGCATCTGATGCACACGGCGCGGTCAAGCGAGGGCTGCAAGCGGGGTTGCTGTTGCAAAACCAGGTGGCTTTGCCACAGCCTGTGGAGGGTGGCTCAGTCGCGGTGCTCAGTGTGCCAGAGGCAGAGGGCATTTACCGCGTGACCCGCAAAAGGGTACGTCGCCCTGCACAGGGGCATAACGACATCGCTGCCGTTGCAGACAATCCGGTGCGCCCACACGCGCACAACCTGGCCGAATTTGCCTTGTACGGTGCCAAATACGCTTTTCCTGGTGTACGTTTGCCGCTGGCAGTGGGTGTGCCCACCAGCCACAGTGCACCCGCGTTTTCGGGCGTATTTGCGCCGGGCAGCACAGACTTTGTCTGGCCGCACCCCAATGGTGTGGTGCGCGGTGTAGGACTGGAGCCCCTGCATCCGTCCGTGCCCTTTGCTGCTATGCAAGATGCAAAGCTTTATGAACTATTGGCTTTGTTCGACGCATTGCGCGTGGGCAAGGTGCGCGAGCGCGGCATGGCGCAAGAGCGGTTGCAGGCACTGATTGACCCGGATGCGCCCAAACCCGTCAAGGAGGTACTACGTGGCTAACCCCAATATAGATCTCTTGGTAGGTATGGCTCGGGCCATGGGCCCGCTGTGCGAGCAGGTGGTGTTTGTAGGTGGTTGAATTGCTCGTTTGTGATTTCAAGGGCCATTTCTGAAG
>CAIYNH010000736.1 GCA_903927495.1 uncultured beta proteobacterium | reverse complement strand
GGCCAGTTTTCGGTGCTGTCAACCGACATCTTCTTTGCCATTGTGGGGGCGCAATATGACCAGGGGCGGGCAGCCTCGCTGGCCTGGATCCTGACCGTTTTTGCGCTGGCGGTGTTTGCCGTGCAGCGCGGCCTGTTGGGTAAACAAAACTACACCACGGTCAGCGGCAAGGGCGATGCGGGCATTCCCATGGCGCTGCCAGAAGGTGTGCGCCGGGTTCTCAACATGGTGGTGTACCCCTGGCTCGGGTTCACCGTGGTGGTCTATCTGTTTGCCTTTGCCGGTGGTTTTGTGCAAACCTGGGGGCGCGATTACACCCTGACACTGGCCCATTTCAACACCGCCTTTGGCTTGGAGTGGGGGCAGTTTGGGCTGGTGTGGGCCGGCACGGCCTGGAATTCGCTCTTTACCACGGTCAAGTTGGCGGGCTTGTCGGCACCGATGACGGCGGCGGTGGGCTTGCTGATTGCTTACCTGCTGGCGCGTACCGAGTTTCGCGGACAAGGCTGGTTTGAGTTTGTGGCGCTGCTGGCGTTTGCCATTCCGGGTACGGTGCTGGGGGTCAGTTACATCCTGGCATTTAACGTGCCACCGGTGGAACTCACCGGCACCGGGCTCATCATCGTGCTGTGCTTCATGTTTCGCAACCTGCCGGTCGGGGTGCGGGCTGGCACTGCCGCCTTCAAGCAATTGGACAAGTCGCTCGATGAAGCCTCACTGATGCTGCGGGCTTCGACCTTTCAAACCCTGCGTCATGTGGTGCTGCCGCTGCTTAAGCCAGCGCTGGTCGCGGCGCTGGTATACAGCTTTGTGCGGGCCATGACCACGGTCAGTGCCGTGATCTTTTTGGTGACCGCCGAGAATGAACTGGCGACCACTTACATCATTGGCCGGGTCGGCAACGGCGACTACGGCGTGGCGCTGGCGTATTGCACGGTGCTGATCATTCTGATGTCGGCAGCCATTGCGCTGATCCAGTTTTTGGTGGGTGAACGCAAACTCGGGCGGCGCCAAACGGGCGTTGTCGTCAAGGCCGTGCCCATCCACTAACGGCTGCACTAGCTTGTACTCACTTTTTACCGTTCGCACTGAGCTTGTTCAAGTGCTCTCAGGAAACCAGCATGAACCACGGCGTTGAATTCAAGAACATCACCAAGCGCTACGGCATCGACACGCGTGCCCCTCTGGTGATCAAGGGGGTCAATTTTGAGATTGAAAAAGGCTCGCTGACCACCATTCTGGGGCCTTCAGGTTGTGGCAAAACCACGGTGCTGCGCATGATTGCCGGGCTTGAGACTCCCACCGGAGGCCAAATCATCATGGACGGCAAGGATGTCACCACGCTCGGGCCAGCAGAGCGCAACGTCAGCATGATGTTTCAAAGCTACGCCTTGTTTCCGCACATGAACGTGCTTGAGAACGTGATGTATGGCCTGAAGATGTCAGGCATTGAGAAGGCTGAAGCCTTGCGTCGCGCGGTTGAAACGCTGGGCAATGTCGGTTTGGTGGGGTATGACGATCGCCTTCCCAGCGAGTTGTCGGGCGGTCAGCAGCAGCGTGTGGCACTAGCGCGGGCCTTGGTGCTGGAGCCTGGCGTGCTATTGTTTGATGAGCCTTTAAGCAATCTGGACGCGCGTTTGCGCCGGGAAATGCGCGAGGAAATCCGCAGCCTGCAGCAGCGTTTGCACCTGACCGTGGCGTATGTCACGCACGACCAAAGCGAGGCGCTGGCCGTAAGCGACCAGATCATCGTGATGGACGACGGTCTGATTGCGCAGCGGGGCACACCGCAAGACATGTATGAGCGCCCTGGCAGTGAGTTTGTGGCGGGGTTCATGGGCGAGGCGATGCTGTTTCCGGGCGTGGCCGACGCTGCGGGTGTGGTGCAACTCGGGCCGCTGTCGATCACCTCGCGCACCGCAGTTGCCGCAGGCGCGGTCAAGGTGGCGGTGCGGCCCGAGGCCTGGCACATTCACCGTGATGGCACTGGTTTGGCGGCCAAACTGCTCAAGCTGGCCTATCTGGGAAGTTTTTTTGAATACACCTTTGAGACCTCGCTCGGGCCCATTTTTGTGGTCTCGCCGGATCTGACCGATGTCCTGTCGGCGGGTGCGCAGATCGGGCTGACCCTGGCTGATCATGGCGTGTCGGTGGTGGCGCTCGCGTAACTGCCTGGTATCTGGCGAGTCAGTTGTCGCTTGATAATGCGGTCATGAACCAACTCGATGCCCTTAAACAATACACCACCGTGGTCGCTGACACGGGTGACTTCAAGCAGATTGAAGCCTACCAGCCCACGGATGCCACCACCAACCCTTCGCTGATTCTCAAGGCCGTGCAAAAGCCGGACTATCGGTCCTTGCTGACCGACACAGTGGCCCAGTACCAGGACCGCGCGCTGGATGAAATCACCGACCGCTTGCTGGTGCGCTTTGGTTGCGAGATTTTGTCGATCATTCCCGGGCGTGTGTCAACCGAGGTCGATGCCCGCCTGAGCTTTGATGCCAGCGCTACCGTGACCCGGGCGGAGCGCATCATCGAGCTGTACCAGGCGCAGGGTATTCATATTGACCGGGTGCTGATCAAGGTGGCTGCGACCTGGGAGGGTATTCAGGCGGCGGCCAAGTTGGAGCAGCGGGGTATTCACACCAACCTTACCCTGCTGTTCTCGTTCTGCCAGGCGGTGGCTTGTGGGCAGGCCCGGGTGCAGTTGATCTCGCCCTTTGTCGGGCGGATTTACGATTGGTACAAGAAATCAGCGGGAACGAGTTGGGTTGAGGCTGACAACGCTCTGGCCAACGACCCCGGCGTGAAGTCGGTGACGCAGATATTCAACTACTACAAGAAGTTTGGTATTGCTACCGAGGTCATGGGTGCGAGTTTTCGCAATGTCGGGCAGATCACGGCGCTGGCGGGGTGCGATCTGCTGACCATCAGCCCAGAATTGCTGGCCGAACTGGCCGCTAACAAGACAACTTTGATGCCGGCATTGAGCGTGCCGAGTGCCCAGGCGATGGAGTTTCAGCACCTCACACTGGACGAGGCCGGTTTCCGCTTGGCCCTGAATCAAGATGCCATGGCCACTGAAAAGTTGGCCGAAGGCATTCGTGCTTTTTGTAGCGATGCCGGCAAGCTCGATCAGCTATTGCTATCGGCTTGATTGATATTAATAAAGGTTTCCTCCCAAGTTATGAAAACAACCCGTTGTGACCGCACCCCCGCTTGGGATGCTCTCCAGACTACGTTCAACGAACGTGGTCGCTCCTTTGACGTTCGGGCCGCTTTTGCCAGCGACCCCAGCCGCTTTGCGTGTTTTAGCCAAAGTGCGCCCCATGTGTTTGCTGATCTGTCGAAAAACCTGCTGGACCAGGGCACCGAACAATTGCTGTTCGATCTGGCCCGCCAAAGTGGGCTCGAATCACACCGCGAAGCCATGTTCAGTGGGGCTGCCATTAACACCACCGAGCTCCGCGCGGTGATGCATTGGTTGCTAAGAAAACCGCCTGTACCGCTTGTCAGTGAAGCACAGGTAGCTACAGAGTTTGTAGCAAATGAGTTAACTAAAGTGCACACCACACTGGCTGCGATGCTGGCATTTGCGGAGCAGGTGCGCGGCGATGCCGGCATCACCGATGTGGTCAATATCGGTATTGGCGGCTCGGATCTTGGGCCGCAAATGGCGCTGCTCGCACTCGATGAATTTGTGCTGCCCGGTAAACGCTTTCACTTTGTCTCGAATGTGGATGGCCATGAACTGGCCGCCGTGCTACGCAAGGTCAAACCGGCAAGCACACTGTTTCTGATCGCCAGCAAAACCTTCACCACCATTGAGACCATGACCAATGCGCAGTCTGCCAAGGCCTGGTTTGAGGCCCAGGGAGGCACTGACATTGCCCGGCATTTTGCTGCGCTTACTACCAATGTTGTAGCGGCTAACGCTTTTGGCATAAGCTCAACCTTCGGTTTTTGGGATTGGGTGGGGGGGCGTTATTCGGTCTGGTCAGCGATTGGTTTGCCACTGGCGATCGCCATTGGCGCCCAGGGTTTCAAAGAATTCCTGGGTGGTGCACACGCGATGGACGAGCATTTTCGCCTGGCACCGCTGGCGCAAAACCTGCCAGTGCGCTTGGGTTTGCTGGATCTGTGGTACCGCAATTTTCATGGCTTTACCAGCCGCAGTGTGGCACCGTACCACAGTGCGCTGAAACGCTACCCGGCTTATTTGCAGCAACTCGAGATGGAAAGCAACGGCAAGCGGGTCGACGCTGAGGGTGCCGCGCTACCGTATGGCACAGCACCGGTGATCTGGGGCGAGCCCGGCACCAATGGGCAACATGCCTACTTTCAGATGCTGCACCAGGGCACCGACGTGGTGCCGGTGGAGTTTGTGGCGGTCAAGGCACCTAAACACGATTTGCCGGGACACCACAACTTGCTGCTGGCCAACGTGCTGGCGCAAGCACAGGCGCTGATGCTGGGCAAGGTCGATAACGGTGGCCACAAGCACTTCGCGGGCAATCGTCCCAGCACTTTTTTGCTGCTTGATGAGTTGAGTCCAAGCAGCCTGGGGGCGTTGATCGCCTTGCAGGAACACCGGGTATTTGTCAGCGGCTCGCTGTGGGGTATCAACAGTTTTGACCAATGGGGGGTGGAGCTGGGCAAGGTGCTGGCCAAGAATGTTGAAGCTCGCTTAAGCAGTGGCGACGCAACAGGTTTGGATGCCTCCACTGCGGGGTTGCTGGCGCGGCTGCGCGACTGATCGCTTGACCCATGAACGTGGTGTTTGACTTTGGCGCGGTGCTGTTTGGCTGGCAGCCACAGCAATTGGTGTCGCAAGCGTTTCCTGAACAGACGCGTCTGCCGGGCCAGGCAGCGGCCTTGGCCAAAGCGCTTTTTGGTCACGCCGACTGGCATGGTTTTGACCGTGGCACGCTGCCGATGCAAGCGGTGATCGACCAGTCTGCGGCTCGTTTGAGGCTGGATCATGCAGCCTTGACGGGGCTGGTGCAGGGTATTGGTGAGCACCTGGAGCCGATTGCCGGTACCCTCGATGTGCTATCACAATTGAAGCAACTAGTGCATGATGGAAGGGCGTTACAGCTGTATTTCTTATCCAACATGTCAGCGCCCTACGCGCGGACATTGGAGCGCAAATTTGAGTTTTTGCAGTGGTTTGACGGTGGCATTTTTTCAGCTGATGTGTTTCTGATCAAGCCCGAACCGGCTATTTACCAACTGCTGCAAGACCGGTTTGAACTCGACTCCGCACAAACTGTGTTCATTGATGATGTGCTGGGCAACGTTGACGCGGCCAAAGTGCTGGGCTGGCAGGGGATTCATTTTGAGTCTGCGGTGCAGCTCAGGCGCGATCTGAATGCCCATCTGGTGCGCCACGATTGCCCCGAGCTGCCTGTGTCAGAGAGTTGCTGAAAATTTATTCAACATTAGACTTCCTGATCCGCGCTAAGCAAATGCGACAAAAATCGGAATCAGGCGTGGCACTTGTGAAAGCGGCATCTTGCCGCTTTCCCCAG
>CAIYNH010000735.1 GCA_903927495.1 uncultured beta proteobacterium | reverse complement strand
GCGATGACGGCGCTGCGGGCTTGCTGGAGATGCGCAAGGCCGGTGCTCGCACGGTTGGGCAGGACGAGGCGAGTTGTGTGGTGTATGGCATGCCAAAAGAAGCTGTGAAGCGAGGCGGGGTTGAAAAAACCGTGCCGCTTACAGCCATAGGGCGGGAAATCATGCAACAACTTTCGGGCGTGATGGTGCGGTGAACGACTCGATAGCAATGATTTGAATGGCGGCAATACCAGAGCGCAGTCACTGAAAACGGACTTTTAAAATTTCGGGATTTCCGGGTATGGGAACTATTTGTATATTGTTGGAGAAAATGACATGAAGATTGAATGGAACGACAGCTACAAAATTGGCGATACAACGGTAGATACACAACATCAACATTTGTTTGAGTTGACCAACGATTTGATCTCAACTGACGAGATTCCTGCACTCAAACTATTCATCATGAAGCTCTACCAGCACACGAGAGAGCACTTTGAGGCCGAAGAAGCGCTCATGCGCAAATTGAATTTCCCGGCTTGTACGCAGCACACTGAATACCACAATCGGCTACTGGCACGACTTAATGAGATCAGCGCAGCCATCGGTCGAGGGCAGGTCGATAAACCTGCAATCCACACCTTGATGACGGATTGGGCGCTGCGCCATGTGCAGCATGATGACGGCATGCTCGCGGCCTACATTGCCTCAGAATAGTCACAGGAGGAGCCGTTATGTCAAGTGCTTCAAAACCCGGCAAAGTTCATGACCCCCGATTTATTGGGCAACTGGCCCGTAGCACTTTTGCCATGGTACTGGCGGGCGGGCGTGGCAGTCGCTTGCATGAACTGACTGACTGGCGCTCCAAACCGGCAGTACCTTTTGGTGGCAAGTTCCGCATTATTGACTTTACGCTCTCCAACTGTGTCAACTCGGGCGTTCGCCGCGTTGGTGTGGCCACCCAATACAAGGCGCAAAGCCTGATCCGGCATTTGCAACTGGGCTGGAGTTTTCTGGATGGTCGTTTGGGCGAATTCATTGAGATCATGCCAGCGCAGCAACAGGTGAATGAAACTCAGTGGTACCGGGGTACAGCCGATGCGGTATTTCAGAATTTACGGGAAATTCGCCATGCCATCCCGGAGTATGTGCTGGTGCTTTCCGGTGATCATGTATATCGGATGGATTACGGCCGTATTTTGTCAGCCCATGTGGAGCGAGGGGCTGACCTGACGGTCGCCTGCTTTGCGGTGCCTATCAAAGATGCGACTGAATTTGGTGTCATGTCGGTCGATGACGAAGGCCGCATCCAGGAATTTCAGGAGAAATCAGCAAACCCCAAGCCGATGCCGGGTAACCCTGATATGGCGCTGGCAAGCATGGGTATTTACGTGTTCAATGCCCGCTTTTTGTTCGAGCAATTACTGCGTGATGCCGACGACCCCAAATCCAGCCACGATTTCGGCAAGGATGTGATTCCACACTGTGTCAAACGCTACCGAAGTTACGCGCAAAACTTTGAGGATAGCTGCGTCAGCGAACCCGATAAGCCGGCTTATTGGCGCGATGTGGGTACGCTGGATGCGTATTGGGAGGCCAATATGGATCTGGTGCAGGTCACACCGCAGCTCAATTTGTACGATAAGTCCTGGCCAATCTGGACCTGGCAGCCACAGAGCCCGCCCGCCAAGTTTGTCTTCGATGATGAGCACCGGCGTGGCAGTGCCATCGATTCCATGATTGCAGGCGGTTGCATTGTGAGCGGCACCACGCTCAGGCGCAGCATGCTGTTTTCAGAGGTTCATGTGCACAGCTATTCGCACATTGAAGATTCAATCGTCTTGCCCAATGTGCGGATTGGGCGCAACTGTGACATCAAAAAATGCATCATCGACAAAAATTGCAAAATTCCTGATGGCACTCGTATCGGATTCGATCAGGAAGAAGATCGCAAACGCTTTCACGTGACCCCGTCAGGCATCACGCTGGTGTCAAGGGTAATGCTGGGGCAAGATGTGAATGTGATTCGATAAGCTATGCAGAAACTGAAGAGCAAATTTTTCGCCAGTTCCGTACTTCAACAATTTTGAGTTGATTGACTAGCTCAACACTTGGCACCCAATGCCAGCGCTGCAGCTTTGGAGGCTGCCAACGTGGTGGCATCTGAAGTGCTGGTTGTGGGCCAACCTAGCAGGTGCTGCTGGGTAATGTCGCACAGCGCGCTGATCCAGGCCGGGTCGTCGTTGAGGCAAGGGATGTAATGAAACTCCTTACCGCCGGCTGTGAGAAATGCGGCGCGTCCCTCCATGTTGATTTCTTCCAGTGTTTCAAGGCAGTCGCTGGTAAAGGCCGGACAAACCACGTCAACGCGTTTGATGCCAGCTTTGCCCATTTCGATCAGGGTCGGCTCG
Organism: uncultured beta proteobacterium; assembly: GCA_903927495.1. Taxonomy (GTDB): domain Bacteria; phylum Pseudomonadota; class Gammaproteobacteria; order Burkholderiales; family Burkholderiaceae_C; genus Rhodoferax. The sequence goes on along the minus strand of CAIYNH010000735.1, from coordinate 1,770 downwards.
GTGTAGGGTTGTAGCCATTTGGCACGACCCAGGCGTGACTGAAACGTCACGTTGTATTGTTCTTTGGTAAGGTCTAGGGACTGCGCCAGCAGTCGTGCAGTTTTGAAACACTCACAGTGGTAAGGGTCACCCAGGTGCAATGTGCGCTCGGGCACGCCATGAAAGCTCATCACCAGTACATCAGGGTGCCCGTTGCTGCGCCAGTATTGATGCACTTTGCCAGCCAGCGCGGCAATGTAGCGTGCTTCATCGTGGTAGTGGTTGACAAAACGCAGTTCAGGAATATTGCGCGTCTTTGCAGCCCAGTGGTACACCGCGTCAAACAAACTGGCGGTGGTGGTGGCTGAATACTGTGGGTAGGCGGGCAAGATCAGTACGCGGGTGACACCTTCACGTTTGAGTTGGTCGAGTTGCGAGGCAATCGATGTGCTGCCATAGCGCATGGCATAGCGCACCAAGACGGAGTGGCCACGTTGTCCCAGCCAGCCTTGCAATAGCTTGGCTTGTTTTTCGGTCCAGATTTTCAGGGGTGAACCCTCAGGGCGCCAAACGCTGGCGTATTTGGCACCTGATTTTGCTGGACGGGTTCGCAAAATAATACCGTGCAAAATCAGCAGCCAGAGCAGTCTGGGCACTTCTACCACGCGTGGATCGCTCAAAAATTCAGCCAAGAAACGCCGCACGTCGGGCGCGCTGGGAGAGTCAGGAGTACCCAGGTTGCAGTACAACACTGCAGTGCGTGCTGCCTGACCGTGTGCGAATGGAGGCTCTGTAGCGAAGGGTGAGGTGAGTAAAGTCATGCCGTATTTTCGTCGACAAGCCCGGTTGTTTACCTGGCGTTCTTGGCTTTGACCTGTTGTCGACTAAGGTGAACCATCGGTGGACAGGGCGCAAGGCACATGGTGCGGTACCACCAATTCACCATGAGCGTTTGGTACTGCACGAATTTGTATGATGGGTGCGCTGCCAACCACACCGCCAAAGATGGTGGCAAAAGCTGAATCAGCCGCATCCCGACCAGTGCTAAAACGCAAAAAACCCATAGGAATGGCTACGCCAGAGGGGTCAAAGAGGTACCAACGGTCCCCCAAATAAACCTCAACGTAGGCGTGAAAATCGGTTGGACCCAGGGTCGGACTGGCACCGTAATCAATTCCGGTGGTAAAGCGCGCCGGAATGTTGACAGCACGACACAGCGCAATCATCAGGTGCGCAAAGTCGCGGCACACGCCTACTTCCTCAATCAGGGTGTCCACTGCCGAGGTGTTGCCTGTTGACGTATTGGAGCGAAAAGTAACCCGGTTCAAGACCCAGTCCCGAATCGCCTGCACCCGGCTGTAACCTTGGCGCAGATGTCCAAATTCCTTTACCGCCAGGCGGTGCAACCGGTCTGACTGGCAGTAACGGCTGGGATAAATATAGGGGAGTACCGGCCCCGGCAAGTCTGCCATGGCGATCTCGCTGATCTGCATCGGGTCCAGGCTGAAGTGATCAAGGTCGACGCTGGCCTGGTAACGCAGGTTCAGTGGGCCTGCAAAGGCTTTGAGCCGCAAAAAACGGGTGTGGGTAACTGGGTCGGTGTAGTGATTTTGCAGCAGCAACTGGCTGATAGACAGAGTTTCATTGATGACGCTCTGATGCCGGGTTTGAGCGGCATGGATGCTGAAAATAAAATCACAACCCGGCGGGTCAATGTCGTAATTTAGCTCGATGGAGAACTCAAGGCGGACCATAGCGCACTTTCGGTGGGAGGTATCGCAGAAAGGCCTG